>NZ_JBMLSD010000037.1:0-6819 GCF_049240685.1 Flectobacillus sp. | reverse complement strand
TGCTTACTGCTTACAGCCTACAGCACAGCTTTCATGCCTCAATACCACTTGTCTCTTTTGGCAGGAGCTTCCCACTTAAATTTAGGTTCAAAATGCTCCCAGACAGTCTTAGAGACATTCCGTAATAATTGATATCCTTCGTTAGTGTTAGTCCAAGATTCATCTTTTTGGTTTTTCGTGATAACGCATACCACATAATCACCAGAAGGGGCATTAACCAAAAACACCTCAGACCTTGATTGACTCACGGCTCCTTGCTTAGAGGCCACTTGTATAGTTGGTGGAATTTGACTTAGGGCTTCGCCATCCCAATAAATACGAATCATATTTCGATATATACGCTCGCTTGCTGCTGGACTAATCACCTCTCCTTTTCTAATTTTTACTAATAATTCTGCCATTTCTTTTGGGGTTGTTTGTCCCCAACCATAAATTTTCCGATACGCTTCGCGTCCTGGCGTGCGCGAATTGACCCTTGTGTTCTCGAATCCGTTACTAGATAGCCACTCATTGATAGCAGTACCCGTAGCCATGGCCTGACACCAAAGACTGGCAGTGTTGTCTGAAGTAGTAATCATTAACATAGCTACTTTGCTTAGCGCAATCTTTTCGCCATCCTTAAATGACCCTAGTATGTCTTCTCCTGCGTACAAAAGCGAATCCTTGTAAGTCAGAATAGAGTGGTAATCAAGTTCTCCTTTCTCGATTTTGTTGAATAAGCCAATGGTTATGGGTACTTTAATCATACTCGCAGTCGGGAAAATCGTATCCGCTTGAATGGCTACACCAGTATTTTTTTTCAAATGTTTAACATAAATACCTACAACCCCTTGAAAGTCGTTGACGAGTGATTGGAGTTTCTTTTCGAGAACTTTATCAGTTTTGAGAGACGCTAAAGGAGCTTGTGCCGAGAGCTGAAAAGAAAATAAAATGAACAGAATCTTGAGGTAAAATGTTTTTCTCATAGTTTTTGATGAAATTGTTAAATGTTTTCAGATAAGGAAAAGCTAAATAGACAATTTACCATAAATCAAGCAATAACAATCTCTCCTTTACCTATAAAATGCAACAATTTATCTTCATTTTCTTAGCTTTTCTTTGTGGGGCTGTTTTTCCTACACAGGCTGCATTTAATGGCAAAATGGCCTCTATCGTAGGGCATCCTATTTTGGCAGCTATATTGTCCTTTGTCACAGGGCTTATTGCATTGATTGTTTATGCGATTGTTACACAAATACCGCTTCAGCAGTTTACAGCCTTTCGGACCGCCCCTTGGTATGTTTGGTTGGCAGGAATCTTAGGTGCTTTTTATGTGAGTACTATCGTGGTTTTGATGCCACGGTTAGGAGTTGCATTAACTTTTGGTTTGGTGATAGCTGGTCAAATGACGATTTCTATGATAATGGATCACTTTGGTTTGTTTAATCTTCCTGTTCGAGAAATTTCAGCAGGACGCCTCTTAGGAGCGCTTTTATTATTGGCAGGTGTTGTACTAATTCGTAAATTTTAATGACAAAGATGAAATTTTGTCCACAATGTGGAAAAGAACTTGTGTATAAACTCAAGGACGGCAAGGAGCGATATTTTTGCCCAGACGAAAACGACTGCGGATATGTGTATTGGAACAATCCCATTCCTGTAGTAGCTGCAATTGTAGAACACGAAGGAGATGTAATCCTGGCCCGAAACGCCGCTTGGCCTGCCACTTGGTATGCCCTTATAACAGGTTTCTTGGAATCAGGCGAAACTCCTGAGGAGGGAATTATTCGAGAAGTCAAAGAGGAACTAAACCTAGATGGCGAAATTATTGAATTAGTAGGCTTGTATGAGTTTCATCGAATGAACCAATTGATTATTGCGTACCATATTCGGGCCACAGGTACGATTGAACTGTCGGAGGAGTTGGTCGATTATAAACGCCTAAAACCCGAAGAAATTAAGCCTTGGCCAGCTGGTACAGGACGAGCCGTACAAGATTGGCAAGCCAAAAGAGGGATATTTAATGAAATGTTTGATTTTACGAAAAGTTCATAAAGCTACAGGTGGGTAAATGTATCCTCCATTCGGAATCGTTAGAAAAAAGCTAGCCGTGTTTTTAGCTAGAATGCTCATAGCTAAAAACCGTAATAGCTATGAGCACACAATTAACTTATTCCTTAGATTCTCTTTATTTTCCTCTCATAACTATGAAAAACTCCTCGAATGGCTTTCTATTAATCGCATTAATGTTGCTTTGGCAACCTAGCTTAAGCCAAAAATTTTTTGATACTTCAGTAAAAAAGGTGCTTTTTCTCGGTAATAGTATCACCTATTCTGGAGAATACATCCAGTTGTTCGAAACGATTTATCGTATACAAAACCCAGAAAGTAAAGTTGAGTTTTATAATTGTGGGCTTCCAAGTGAGACTGTTTCGGGGTTGTCTGAAGAGGGGCACGCCAGTGGTCGATTTCCTCGTCCAGTATTATTTGAGCGACTTGATAGAGTTTTGAAAATGATTCAACCTGATATCGTTATTGCTACCTATGGAATCAATGATGGTATATATCAGCCTTTTTCGGAAGAACGTTTCATGAAGTTTCAAGAGGGTATTCAAAAACTTCATAAACAAGTAGAAGCCAGCGGTGCCAAGATAATCCATGTCACTCCATCGGTTTATGAAGAGAAGAAAAAGGGGGTCTCATTTAATTACGCCGATGTGATGAATCGCTATGCAGAATGGTTAATCTCCCAAAAGCAATGGGAAGTGATAGATACATATTTTCCAATGAAAAAGACATTGGATGAAGCAAAAAAGAAAAATCCAGAGGCTACATTAGCTTCGGATGGCGTACATCCCAATTCACAAGGGCACTGGGTAATTTGTAGAAATCTGTTGGCATATTTTGGTTTAAAAAAAGCTCGAAATGCAGAGGTATGGACAGAATTGTACCCTAACCGTTCGGTGAGTAACTTGTTGTTACTTTTCCAAAAAATTCAAGCCAAACATAATATTCTCAAAAATGCTTGGCTTCGAGCCACACAACATACACGCCCCGAAATGCCAGAAGGACTGCCAATGGATGAGGCACTGTCTAAAGCCATGGTATTACAAACGGAAATAAATACCCTTTTGAAATAAAAAAACTATTCACCCACAAGCTTTTCCTATTCACCTCAAAAGCTCGTCTGCTTATTGATTTTTTATGTAGTTTTGATTGGTTTTCACTCAAACTTCTATGTTCAATAACTTCATATACAAACGACTAATCGGCGGGATGGCGCTTTTGGCGGCGCTATTAGTGAATATTCCAATCATTATTCTCAATTTAGAACATTTACACAATTGGCAAATAGCTTTGATTGATGTAACTGTGCAGGTACTTTGTTGCTTTATACTCGGGATAAGTGTGGTTGGCGTTTTGCTAGATAAAACACCCTACTTGTGGGTAAATCGCCACAAAGTGGTGGTGATTATTGGCTTGTGGGTGGGCTATTGCCTGATGTTGGCAGGGCTCAATAGCTTATTTCTTCACGTGCGTATGGTGATGATTTCAACAATTATTATGCGTGGGGTTGTGGTGATAGTAATGATGTACCTGTGGAGTAGAAATCTTAAAGAGGCAGAAAGAAAAAATGCACTCCTACTCGAAAACCAGCAATTGAAGCATGATAATATACTTTTTCAATTAAATGCTCTCAAAAATCAACTCAATCCTCATTTTTTATTCAATTCACTCAATACTCTTAGTTGGCTAATCAATCAAGATACGGTTGGGAGTCAAGAATATTTGCAGAAATTATCACAAGTATTACGCTACTCATTGAGTATGCAAGAACAGCAATTAGTGAGTTTGAAGGAAGAGTTGGTATTGGTAGAAAATTACGTTTTTTTACTCAAAATGCGTTTTGGGAATAACCTCCAAATTCAAATGAATATTTCGGCACCTGAGGATTGTCAAATTTTGCCTTTATCTGTTCAGGTGCTTATTGAGAACGCAATCAAACACAACGTAGTATCATCGAGTAAGCCCTTGGATATCGCAATTTTTTTAGAAAACGAATGTATTGTTGTTTCTAACAAAATTGCGCCAAAACTTCAAACCGAAGGAACGGGCATTGGATTAGCAAATTTAGACAATCGATATAAACTTATGACAGGAAAAAGTATTGCTATCGAAAAAGATAGCCAATTTACAGTTCGTTTGCCCTTGATTAAGTCGGAACAAGTATGAATCAGCCCTTAAAAATAGTAATCGTAGAAGACGAACCTGCTGCTGCTAGCCAATTACAGTTTTTACTAGGACAACTATCTTTGGCTGTAGAGGTAATGATAGTGCTCGAAGGTGTCGAAGAAGGAATTACATGGTTTCAGAACAACCCTGCGCCCGATTTAATCCTTTCAGATATACAGTTATCAGATGGTATTTCTTTTGAGATTTATGAAAAAATACCTCTCGAAACTCCTATTGTTTTTACAACTGCTTTTGATGAATATGCTATTCGAGCATTTAAGCTAAATAGTATAGATTATTTGTTGAAGCCAATAGACCGAGAAGCCTTACAACAAGCAATTCAAAAATTTCAAAATCAACAATTATATCATTACTCTCAATTGCAAGCCTTGATAGCTCAACAGGCTTTTATATCCAAAAGTTATCTCAAAAGTTTTTTAGTCAAATATAGAGATAAGTTGTTGCCTATTAAGGTTGAAGATTTTGCATTTTTTTATATTGAGCAAGGAGTAGTTTTTGGTCAATTGTTTGATGGTAAAAAATACATTCTTGATTACAAGTTAGAAGAGTTGGAACAGCAATTAGACCCTATCTGTTTTGTAAGAGCCAATCGGCAGTTTATACTTGGCAGAGACTGTGTAATTGCTATAGAAAGCTATCCACATAGTAGAGTTAACATAAAAACCGAACCACGAGCCCCCTCCGATATTGTTATAAGTAAAGAGAAGGTTACGTGGTTTAAGAGATGGTTGGCTAAATAAACTTTTGAAGGCCTAAGTAGAACATTCACTTGCACCTATCTTGTTGTGTGGATACAAGCATTGTGCGGAGTTTTTTGTAGATTGGAAAAAGATTTCATATTTACCTACATTGAAATTTGCTAATGTAACCTAATTCCAAACCTAAAAGTAAATCAAGCCCTACAAGCATGTTACATCATTTTCCTTTTTATTTATCCTTAATTTTACTTATCATCATTCTGATTATTGTGGCTAAGCGAATCAGAGTGGCGTATCCTATTTTATTGGTTTTGGGAGGATTAGGGCTAAGTTTTATTCCGAGTGTTCCTGATATAGAAATTAACCCTGAACTAATTTTTATCATCTTTTTGCCACCACTTTTGTCGGAGGCGGCGTGGTCTATTTCATGGAAAGAGCTTTGGAAGTGGAGGCGGATTATCACCAGTTTTGCCTTTTTGATTGTATTTCTGACGGCTTTTGTAGTGGCTTTGGTAGCAAATAGCTATATCCCAGGGTTTTCTTTGGCTCTTGGCTTTTTGTTGGGGGGCATTGTTTCGCCGCCAGATGCGGTTAGTGCAGGGGCTATTATGAAGTTTGTACATGTGCCTAGTCGCTATCAATCAATTATTGAAGGTGAAAGTTTATTGAACGATGCCTCGAGTTTGATTGTGTTCCGCTTTGCTTTAATTGCCGTAGGTACGGGTCAATTTATTTGGCAGGATGCTCTTATTAGTTTTGGCTGGATGGTTTTTGGTGGTATAGCCATAGGTTTGGCAGTGGCTTACGGATTTTTCAAGGCTCATCGAGTATTACCCACCGATGTCAATATGGATATTGTACTCTCATTGGTAGCACCCTACATGATGTATATCGCAGCCGAATCGGTGCATAGTTCGGGTGTAATGGCTGTAGTAAGTGGAGGCTTGTTTTTGGCAAATCGAAACCACCTTTTTTTGAATAGTAGCGGGCGTATAAAGGGATTTTCGGTATGGGAAAGCTTTTGCTTTGTACTCAATGGATTGGTATTTATGATTATCGGTTTGGCGCTACCAACCATTACCAAAGGATTAGGTATTGTCAGTATCCGCGAAGCTATCGGATATGGTATTCTTGTTACCTTGGTGTTGATGGTGAGCCGAATTTTATCGGCTTATGGGGCTGTTATTACTACTTTAATTGCTCGAAACTTTATTCCAGTAGCCGAAAAACGTAATCCAGGATTTAAGGCTCCTTTGGTCATTGGCTGGGCAGGTATGCGTGGCGTGGTATCTTTGGCAGCTGCGCTTTCGATTCCTGAAACACTCGAAAATGGTACGCCTTTTCCTCAACGAAATCTCATTTTGTTTATCACCTTTATTGTAATACTTTTAACTCTTCTCATTCAAGGGCTTACGCTACCTATATTGATTAAGAAAATAAATTTATTAAGAGAAAATGAGGTACTCCCAGGTGAAGCTCATTATCAGGATATGTATCGTAGGCTAACCAATCAAAGCCTAGAGTATCTTCATGCTCATTACCAAGAACAGATTGAAAGACAACCTATTTTGAAAAAAATCGTAGAAAAATGGGAGGAGGAAGGAAAAGAGTTTGATAATATTCGCCTCGACCAAGAATGTAAACAAGTGTATGTCGACATGATTAATCATCAAAGAGCGTGGCTTCGAGAATGGAACAAAGACCATGAGGTAGATGAAGGGATTGTTCGTCGACATTTGTATCGACTAGATTTGGAGGAGGAAAAGTTAAAATATAGATAGCGTAGCTCCAAGGTATTAAGTTAGTACGCAAAATAAAGTTTGAGATTGTGCTTTAAGCTTTCAGGTATCGGCTTTCGGCGGTGGGCTATGGGACAAATGCATGTCCG
>NZ_JBMLSD010000036.1:5322-8492 GCF_049240685.1 Flectobacillus sp. | reverse complement strand
AAAATTTTAAAAGGATTATATAAAGTCAGGAAGGATAAAAGGAGCTTATTTTTTACACCTTATGGCGGTAAGGCAAATGACTATGCTAAGTCGGATTGAGTCACTGGCTCTGGTTTAGACGCTTGTCTATTGGTATAAAGAATTTCTTGATAAGAAAGTGTTTTCAACATTCCTATCTTTATTCTTTTACGCACAGCTTGCGTTTCAGACTTATATGTATTTTGCCCTCTCAATAATTCCTCTGCGATATTCGCAACAAGCATTTCTACGGATTCGGGCGTTAAAATTACTGGCGAGTCTTTCATAACACTATTCTTTTGGTGGGTTGTGTGGTTAAAACAATCTTTTGTACAAACAGGATAGAAATATTTGTTATTCAACTAGTTAACAACAAAATTACTAAATTTGTTGCTTGACAGTTAACCAAAGATAGTTTTTTTTAAAAAAAGCTCCCAAAAATCATACCAAATCCTCATATACTTTTGCCAATTTTGCAGTGGTGCCAATTGACTAAAATCGGCATCAATCTCAAACTAAAAATATGTTTTTCAAACCTTTATATATTTACAAAAATGCCTTTGGTGGATTGCCCAAAACAGTATGGTTATTGTCGGCCATTATGTTTGTCAATCGTAGTGGGACGATGGTTTTGCCATTTTTAACTTTATATCTTACTCAAAAACTTCATTTCTCGGTTGCTGATGCAGGGATTGTCATGGCGTTTTATGGCACAGGAGCGTTATTTGGCACTTTTTTAGGCGGAAGACTAACCGATAAAATAGGCTTTTATCCTATCCAATTTTACAGTTTATTACTTTCGGGAATTGCTTTATTGGTTTTAATGCAATTAACCTCCTTGTACAGCATTTGTGCAGGAGTATTTATTTTCACAACACTTGGCGAAACCTTCCGCCCAGCCAATGGCACTTCTATAGCCTATTATAGCACCCCCGAAAATCGCACGCGCTCGTACACACTCAATCGTTTGGCTATCAACTTAGGGTGGTCTATCGGCGGCGGGATGGGCGGTATTTTGGCAGAGATGGATTACAACTATCTGTTTTGGGGCGATGGCGTAACCTGTATTGTAGCAGCTATCTTGTTAAGAATTTTCATTAAACCTCCAGTTCTTGATACGACCTCCACTAAGTCTGCCGAAACTCATCTGAGTAATCTGCCCAATTCGGCTTACAAGGATAAGTATTATTGGGTATTTCTGGTTTTGGTTATCATGTATGCTATCCCATTTTTTCAACTATTTTCGCTAGAACCTTTATATTTCAGAACAGTCATAAAGCTTTCTGAATCTCGAATTGGTGCTTTTATGGTTTTCAATGGTTTGTTGATTGCTACCACCGAAATGATATTTGTTCACACCATCGAAAAACGCTTACCTCGTCCTGTGTTGATAGCCATAGGTTTGTTACTTACGGCTTGTTCGTTTTTTGTGCTAAATGTATCCACAGCGGTCATGTTTATATGGTTTTCGGTGGCTTTTAATACCATTGGCGAAATGTTTGCTATGCCATTCATGCAAACGTTGGTCGTGGATAGAGCCAACGAAAAAAATAGAGGCCAATATTTAGCGCTATATTCAATGTGTTATTCAATTGCCCAAATCAGTGCTCCTACCATTGGTGCGCAGATTATCCAAAGATGGGATTTTGCGGAACTTTGGTATGTCATGGGAGGATTATGTTTGACTTCGATGCTTGGTTTTTTATTGCTACAAAAGCATTTTATTAAACATTCAAATTAATGCTGTCTTTACGTGTGAGTATTTGTCATACACAATCCCTAACTTAGTACCTCAAATATTCACTCTCAAATCATTCTGTTGATTGATTTTTATTACATGGAACTACTCATTATTTTTTTATTAATCTTACTTAATGGCATTTTTTCAATGTCAGAAATTGCACTTGTCTCTGCCCGAAAAGCAAGACTCGAATCTGCTGCGAAAAAAGGAGATAGCAATGCCAAAATTGCTTTGAGTATTGCCAATGAACCCAACCGTTTTTTATCTACAGTTCAAATCGGAATTACTCTAATTGGTATTTTGACGGGTATTTTTTCGGGAGAAAAAATGACCAATGATATAAAAGCTTTTTATGGTCAATTTGAATTGTTTGCTCCTTACCAACATACTTTGGCGGTCACAACAGTGGTTTTGTTAATCACTTATCTATCGTTGGTATTTGGGGAACTTGTTCCAAAGCGTATTGGACTCACCAATCCTGAGTTTATTGCCAAAACGGTGGCTCGCCCCATGAATATGCTATCGACGCTTACGGCTCCTTTTGTTTGGCTTTTGACTTTTTCATCAGATTTACTCATCAAAATTCTCAATATCAAACCCTCTACCGACAGTAAAGTAACCGAAGAGGAAATCAAAGCGATTGTGCAAGAAGGCACCGAAAGTGGCGAGGTTCATGAAATAGAACAAGACATTGTGGGACGTGTGTTTAGTCTGGGCGATAGAAATGTATCATCGTTGATGACGCACCGAAACGATGTGGTATTTTTGAAAGCGAGTTACTCTCCTGACCGAATCAAAGAAGTCATTCATGAAGAATTGCATTCGTTATATCCTGTTTACGAAAAAGACAAAGACCATATTATTGGCGTAGTGCGCCTAAAAGACTTGTTTTTGCCTCTGAGTCAAACCGATTTTGATTTGAGCTTATATCTTTCGCCTCCACAATTTATTCTTGAAAATGCTTCGGCTTATCAAGCTTTACAGCGTTTTAAGGATAGTAAAATTCATTATGGGATTGTCATTGACGAATATGGTCAAACCCAAGGTATCGTGACGCTCAATGATTTGCTGGAAGCTTTGGTAGGAAACGTATCAGATTTTGACCACGATGGTTATCGTTTAGATAAGCGAGAAGATGGCTCGTGGCTAATTGATGGACAATATCCTTTGGTCGACTTTTTACAGTTTTTTGATTTACCGAATCATTTCCAAGAATACTCTTTCAATACAGTAGCGGGACTAATCTTGAATGAATTGACAGATTTGCCACAACAAGGAGATACGATTATTTGGCAAAATATGAGTTTCGAAATTATTGATATGGACGGCGCTAAAGTCGATAAGCTTTTAATTAAAATCTTAAATGCAGAGGGATGATTTGGATTTGAAAATTTGAAGATTTGAAAATTTG
>NZ_JBMLSD010000036.1:0-5222 GCF_049240685.1 Flectobacillus sp. | reverse complement strand
ATTTGGAGATTTGGAGATTTGAAAAATTAAAGATTGGAGAGATTTGAAAATGCTATTATTTTTTATTGAAAGTTCATCAAAAAAAGCGGTCGGAAATTGTTTTCCAACCGCTTTTTTGATACCAGAATGTTGGTTTTGACTCGGCTAAAGACGCAAGCATTGCGTCTATACAGAATACTGATTTTAACATAATCACTCATGTACTCAATCACCAATCACTCAATTCGGGATTATCTAAGAAATAAAACCTTTATCTCTTAAGATTTTATCCATCAATTTCTTATCGTTATCGTTTGAGAAAATGCTGAATGGCAAATAGATAAACTGATATTGACCCAAATCCAACACATAAGCTTCTTTTTCTTTTCTAGCAGTTTTGATCATATCCCATTTGATAACACCACCTTGCTCGTCTGTAATTTTCATCAAAATTTGACGACTATCAATTTCGTAGCGATATTTTTCAAAAAGTTGTTTGTATTGATCCAACTGCGTTACACCCGTAAATTGAATTGCCCAGAAAGCAACATAACCAATCGCTCCAATAAGAGTCAATACATAAATCCAGTAATTGTGATAAATACCTGTAATATTGAGCACCGCGTTCACAGCGATAAGTCCAAGTGGTACAAAACCCCAATACCATTGATTTTTGACCATTTGGCTCATATTAAGAGTAATAAACTTGTTTTTATCAAGCGCATACTTTTTTGTTTTGATAGCCAGTGGATTTACTGGCATTTGCACCATTCGTCTTTGCTGACCCTGTGCATATCCTTTTGCCATGTCGTTGTTCTTTATGCTTTATTGTAAATTATGCTATTGTTCGCAAACAGACTGCAAATGTACAAAAAATAAGCGTAGCTAAGTATTTTCACTTGCTACGCTGTCAATATTTCTTAACAAATCTACATTATGAGAGGATTCACTCCACGTTATTTGCGCTAACCTCTACATCTCCAACACCTTCCAAAAGATTACTTTTCTTTTCTAAACTGAATACTTTCGACCAAAAACCTATCCTGATTTCTTTTGAGCAGGATATACACCGCATAATTCCCCCGATTGGTCTTGTACAGACCTCTGTAATACTGAGACAAAGAATTGGCACCTTGATGAACTAACTGAAAGTCTTGTGGTGGCCAACGTTTAAAGAACGACTTTAGAATGATTTCGGCGTGCGTTTGAGAAATCTCACTAAAGTCAATTTGTTCAGCATCAATTAATAAATCCACATTCTCGTCAAACATCGAAGCTAGCTCACTTGCTTGACCTTGTTTGAGTGACGTAAGTAATTTTCCAACCGCAAAACTTTGTGGGTCAGCACCGCCCCACGAAGTCCAAAATATTAAAGTAAGAATAAATGAAAGTAGTATTTTCATGTTGTGTGTCAATATAACTGGATGAAGTTATATGACAGTGATTCCGCACAAATTGTGCCAGCCCTCCTGAAAGCATTTTTTTTTGAATATTATTTATCCAATTATCTAAAAATTTATCTTTCAAGTCTTAATATTGCGACTTGCAATCAGAATCGTCTCTATAATTGCTTAGAAAGAGCTATAGAGGTCAATAAAGTTTTAATATCTTCGTATCATGGAACTAACAGATAATCAAATACTAAACCAAACACAGGTACTTCAAAAAATCAAACGTATTGCGTTTGAGATATATGAAAACAATTTTGAAGAATCTGAAATTATCATTGCTGGTATCAAAGGACAAGGATATTCGTTTGCCAAATTACTTGCCGAAATGATTGGAAGTATCTCTCCCATCAAAGCCATTGCGGTACTTATTGATATGGACAAAGAAATACCTAATCCAAGTATCACATTTGACTGTGAAGATAGCCTATTAGAACAAAAGGCAATCGTCGTTGTTGACGACGTATTGAATACGGGTCGTACTTTCGCTTATGGCTTATCACCATTTTTGCGTTTGCATGTGAAGCGTCTTCAAACAGCCGTTATCGTGGATCGTGGCTACCATCGCTTTCCAATTGCTGCCAACTATATCGGGTACGAATTATCTACAACGATTAACGAGCACGTAAAAGTTATCCTAGACAACCCTGATGAAGTTGGCGTTTATTTGAGCTAGAGATATTGAGTGATTATTGAAATACTCAACCATTTTGTAGAGATGTATGGGTTTGCATCTCTACAGAATGGTTTTTTTCTTAAAATCAATCACTAACTCACTCAAACACTCAATCACTAAATTATGCATACCCCTTTCTCCACTTTGTGCCTCTGTGCCTTTGCCCCTTCTCCACTATTAAAAGCTTTCTTCTAAAACCTTCACAAATTTTGGTAACTTTACTAAGGCAATTGATGTTACTCCATTAATGGCTTGGTGAATTATCCCTTTGCCTTTGCATTCAATTATATTCCTTATTTCATGTCCAACCTCACAGACAACACAGGCTATGAGCATATCGAAGTGCTCGGAGCAAGAGAACATAACCTAAAGAATATTGACCTCACTATTCCTCGCAACAAACTTGTCGTTATTACTGGCATCAGTGGTTCGGGGAAATCTTCGTTAGCATTTGATACCATTTATGCTGAAGGACAGCGTCGTTACATGGAAAGTTTTTCGGCCTATGCCCGAAGCTTTATTGGCGGTATGGAACGCCCCAATGTGGACAAAATCAATGGGCTTTCGCCTGTAATTTCGATTGAGCAAAAGACCACTTCCAAAAACCCTCGCTCGACCGTAGGTACTGTTACCGAAATTTATGACTTTATGCGTTTGTTCTATGCTCGCGCAGGAGAAGCATTTAGTTATTTGTCGGGCGAAAAAATGATTAAACAGTCGGTCGATCAAATCATTGATGTCATTCTCAATGATTATGACAATCAGAAACTAATCATTTTGGCTCCGATTGTCAAAGGTCGTAAAGGACATTACCGTGAGCTTTTTGTGCAGATTGCCAAATTGGGTTATACCAAAGTACGTGTCGATGGCGTGGTGATGGATATTCAGCCAAAAATGCAGCTCGATCGTTTTAAAATACACGATATCGAGATTGTCATTGATCGTATTGTCGTAAAAGTAGAAGACCGCTTCCGTCTTTCACAGTCTGTTCAAACAGCCTTGAACCAAGGAAAAGGCTTGATGATGATTCGTGATGAAAAAGGTGAAGTGCGTAATTTCTCTAAATTTTTGATGGATCCTAAAACGGGGATTTCTTACGACGAACCTGCGCCTAATACCTTTTCGTTCAACTCTCCTTATGGCTGGTGTCCTTGTTGTCAAGGTTTGGGAGTTGTTGAGGAAATCACAGAAGAAGCTATCCTTCCTGATAAAAGTCTCAGTATTAGCCGTGGGGCGATTGCGCCGATTGGTGAGTACCGTGAGATGTGGATTTTCAAACAATTAGAGGTTTTACTCAAACCATTTAAAGTAAGTTTGACTACTCCGCTCGATAAATTCCCTAAAGAAGCTGTCGAAATTATGTTGTATGGTTCTGACGAGCCTGTTCCAGTTCCTTCCAAAAAATATGAAGGTACAGAATGGAATACCAAGTACGAGGGAATTATCAATTTCTTGAAAAGACAACAAGAAAGTGGCTCGGATAAAATTCAAGAATGGCTCAAGGATTTTATGATGATTCGCATTTGTCCAGACTGTAATGGAGCACGTCTGAAAAAAGAAGCACTTTTCTTTAAAATAGATAATAAAAATATTGCAGAATTAGCACAGCTAGATGTTTCGGACTTAGCCAAATGGTTTGAAGGACTCGAAGAGCGTATGTCTGAACGCCAAAATGTAATCGGTCGTGAGGTTCTTAAAGAAATCCGCAAGCGTATCGGTTTCTTGACGGGCATTGGCTTGGAATATCTTACGCTCAACCGCCCACTTAGAACGCTTTCGGGTGGCGAGGCGCAGCGTATTCGTTTGGCAACCCAAATTGGTACGCAGTTGACCAATGTCTTGTATATCATGGACGAGCCAAGTATTGGTTTACACCAGCGTGACAACGTCAAATTGATTCAAGCGCTCAAAGATTTGCGTGATTTGGGCAACTCTATTTTGGTTGTAGAACACGACAAAGATATGATGCTCGAATCGGACTATATCGTGGATATTGGCCCTGGTGCTGGTCGTCACGGAGGTTCGATTGTGGGTCAGGGAACACCTGAGGAGTTTTTGAAAAATAACTCGACTACTGCTAAATTTTTAAGCGGCGAGACCAATATTGAAGTACCCAAACAACGCCGTAAAGGCAATGGCAATACTTTAGTGATCAAAGGTGCTAATGGCAATAACCTCAAAAATGTTACGCTAAAGCTTCCTTTGGGCAAGATGATTGCGATTTCTGGGGTAAGTGGTTCGGGAAAATCTACCTTGATTCACGAAACGCTTTTCCCGATTCTCAATCGCCATTTCTTTAATAGCAAACGCGAACCTATGCCATTTAAGGCTGTGGAAGGTTTGGAGTTTTTGGATAAAGTAATTGAAGTGGATCAGTCGCCGATTGGTCGCACGCCACGCTCCAACCCTGCTACTTACACAGGAATGTTTTCGGATATTCGAACGCTTTTCTGCGAATTGCCAGAATCCAAAATTCGTGGTTACAAAGCTGGACGTTTTAGCTTTAACGTAAAAGGCGGTCGTTGCGAGGATTGTGAAGGCGCAGGAATGAAAAAAATCGAAATGGAGTTTTTACCTGATGTACATATCGCTTGCGAAACATGTAAAGGCAAACGCTTTAACAGAGAAACATTAGAAGTGCGATTTAAAGGAAAATCCATTGCCGATGTGTTGGATATGACGGTAGAACAGGCGGTAAGCTTTTTCGAAAATCAACCTAAAATTCAACGTAAAGTTCAGACCTTACATGAGGTTGGCTTGGGCTATTTGACGCTAGGTCAGCAAGCAACAACCCTTTCGGGTGGCGAAGCCCAACGCGTAAAACTAGCGGAAGAACTTTCGAAAAGAGATACAGGTAAAACCATTTATATCCTCGACGAACCAACGACTGGTCTTCATTTTCAAGATATTAAAGCTTTGATGGAAGTTTTACAAAAGCTTGTAGATAAAGGAAATACCGTGTTGATTATCGAGCATAATTTGGATGTCATCAAAGTATCCGACCATGTGATAGACTTGGGTCCAGACGGTGGTCGCAACGGTGGACAAATCATCGCTGAAGGTACACCTGAGCAAGTAGCTAAGGTGAAAGGTAGTTTTACGGCTAAGTTTTTGAAGGA
>NZ_JBMLSD010000035.1:10118-15027 GCF_049240685.1 Flectobacillus sp. | reverse complement strand
TTTTGTCCAGCAATTAGATCATGGTATAACTTTTAACCTAAGTAATCGTGCAGAATTAGATTTAAGTTTTGTGTTTTAGGCACAAGGCAAAGAGTGTTAAATCGATCCTTTGTAAGTATAAATATATTTTTGTCGAATGCCGAAACCCTTGGGCATTGAGGTATCAGCTTTCGGCGGTGGGTTTTGTAAAAAAGCATGACCGTGGTTAATAAAAACATTTTAACACTCTTTGCCTTTTGCCTGTTCCCTAAAACACATAACTTCAATCTAATTTTGCCCATTAACTTAAAGTCTTATTACTGTCTGAAGCAAATAGTACCTCTTATTTGGCTGCAATTAGCAAGCTTAAGCCAACAAGATAGCACAGCAACATGATGTTTAAAATAAGGTTTGTTCCTTGAGGTGCCGATTTGAATTCTTGCCAGATATAAATACCCCAAATAGCGGCCACAATAGTTGCCCCTTGACCTAATCCATACGAAATAGCGGGGCCTGCTGCACCCGAAGCGATAATACTAAAAGACATACCAATACACCAAATTGCTCCGCCGACTATACCCATAAGATGGCTTTTGGAGCTCCCTTTAAAGTAATCGGCATAGCTTACGGGCGCCCCAACAAATGGTTTTTTCATTAGTAAAGTATTGAAAATAAAATTGCTCAGTAGTATCCCAATCGAAAAAAATACAACGGCTGTATACGGACTTAACTTTCCAGCGATGGGGTTATGGAAGTCTGGAAACATAGAATTGGCAACATATTTATAAAAAAGCCCCATCATTAGTCCACTAACTACCGACAAAGCCAACCCTTTGGTAGATACTGCAACTGTATTGGATGCCATTTTGCGGTAGGCATTGGCATTCAGTAAGATAGCTAATACAATGAGAGCGACACCCATGAAGATATAGGTGGAATTGCCAATTGGGGCATCCATATAATTGACAATTACACCAATTACCAAGGCCAAGCCTATACCCACAGGAAAAGCCACAGACATACCCGCAATAGCAATGGCAGCCCCAAGTAAAATATTGGCTAAATTGAAGACAATCCCTCCAATCAGTGCCGAATAAATATTACTTGTTTCTGCTTGTGCCATATCTTCCATAAAGCTTCTACCCCCTGTACCAGTACTTCCCAAAGTAAAAGCAAAAACAACAGAGGTAAATAATATGCCTAAAACATAATCCCAGTAAAATAGCTCAAAGCGCCAATTAGAAGCAGCTAATTTTTGAGTATTGGCCCACGAGCCCCAACACAACATCGTAACAATGCAGAAAACGACTGCGGTTGTATAGCTTTCGATAATAAACATAATAGAGAACAGTTAGGATTTTGAAGTTGGTTTTCGTTGACCAAAACGATAGATATTTTGGTTTGAGTCATTGTTTGGACTATCACTGTAAATCAAAATTTCATTGATTCTACAGTCATGTTCGGTACTTGGGTTCAAAAGCTTTAGACGAACTGTATGCTTGCCTTTGGGCAATAAATACTTCCAGAAAAGTTCATGACGACGTTCTTTAAAGCTTGTAGGTAAAGGTATCGTTTCAATTTTGACCCCATCCAAGTAGAGTTCAACCTCAAAATTGTAGGTACTTTCAGAGGCCCATTTGGCCGTTTCACCTTTTACCACAAATCCTGTTCCTTCAAAATCAAAAGTATATTCCTTCGTTAAATTTTTGTAAACAAACTGTTTATCAATAGGATAAGTACCCTCAAAGCTTTTTTCCATTTTGACTTCCACAGGGGTTTGTACGGGTATTATTACTTTATCTGCCAAGATTTTTCCTCCATTTCGTTCTATATTCAAAAGGGCGTGTTTGGTTCCTATTTCATAAACATCCGATAACGAAATAGTCGTGTATTTGAAATCAATATCTTCTGCCTCTTTCAAGCCCATTTTCCAATAACTTGGAATTTTTTCATATCCTAATACAGTCCCCAAAATACCACCAGCTGAGGAAGGGTTACAGTCGGCATCTTGTCCACATCGGGTAGTAATTTCCATTGTTTTGGTAAAATCTCCATTACCATACAGCAAACCCAGTACAACATACGCCGAATTGATGGTTGCATCAATATTGAATGGAGCGTATACGCCATCGGGGCAGCCTATGTCCTGAGTCCATTTGTCTTGTAATAAAAACCAAGTTTTTTTCCAATCATTTGGATTTTGTTGATGCCACTTAATCACATCCGAAATACATTTGTAATAATTGCTTTCTTTAGGAATCGTTTTAAGTGCCTCTGTGACGATGTACTTAATATTTTTTGAGGTAAAAGCTAAGGTATAGCAAGCTCCAAGATATACCCCCCCAAAATATCCGTCGCCATAATTCATGATATGCCCTATTTTATCAGAAATTTTTGAGGCGGTATTGGGCATTGCTGGCGACATTAAACCCGCAAAGTCACATTCTATTTGATAATCAATACAATCCGCATGTGGGTTGTTGAGCCAATGACCCGAAGCTGGGGGCATAATGCCATGCAAAATATTGTATCTGCCTGCTTGATTGGCATGCCAAAGGGCATATCCAGCATTGGCGTAGGCTCTGGCATGGGATTCTACAGGTGCATCAAGACCCTCTTTTTCAAACACATCCACAAATGTCAAATCCATATAAAGATCATCGTATAGACCAGGGTTATTAATCATTGTATTTTTTAGATAACCATCATACCACGGAATAGGATGATACTCATTAATCAAGGTACCATTGTAACGGAATTCTACGGGGCCTCCAAAAGTGACCCCTATGGTTTGTCCTGCCCAGCCGCCTTTGATTTTATCTTTGAGCTCGGTCTTGCTCAAAGTCAAGGTTTTGGGTTGAGCTCCCACAAAATGTGCGAGTAGGAAAAGGATACTAAAGATTTTTTTCATAGTTTAAATAGTTGATTTATTGGGGTTTGGTAGTTATTATCTTTGCAAATTTTGTAAAAGGTAGTTTTTCATAATACGATTGATAAATTCATTTGAATCAATCGATATTCCGATTTCTGCATTAGGGCTTTTACCTTGATTAATTTTGGTAAAACCTTTATCATCTACAGAAATATTGACTTTTTGAGTTTTGAAGAGTTCAGGATAAAGCATCATTCCTATGGCAACGGGGTCAAATAGGGTAGGGGTTTCGTTGCCCCAAAGTACATAAAGACCAGAAAGAGCATTGGTCAAGACCGACTGCCGCATCAGCAATAGCTCTCTTTTTGTTTTTTCTAGTTTTACCATAGCCGTTACATCCAATCCTGCATATACGATGTTGGCACCAGAATTTACAAATTTCTTAGCTGCTGGAATATCCACGAGTACGTTCCATTCGGGGTCGATGGTGGGCTGGGTGTTATATCCAATATAAAAGGAGCCAAACATCGCATAGATTTTTTTGGCAAGCTTTAGTGCATGGGGGTCTTTATCGATTATATCGGCCATATTGGTAACCGGACCAACCGAGATAATAACTACTTCGTTAGGATATTTTTTGAGATTTTCGATAATAAAATCTGAAGCAGACTGCTTGATGGGCTGTAATTTATTAAAATCTTTTGCCCAATAAAATTGCTCTGCATACCAGTTAGCTCGTGTGTCATTCTGAGAAGTATTTCGGCCTATGGCTACTGGAATTTTGTCTTGTCCTGTATCATAAAGTAGTTTAAGCGCTAGTTTTGCTCGGTCGTCTGTGCGACCATAACAAGTAGTAATGCCCAAAATCTCTAATTTGTCTTGATTGGTCAGAAGCATAGCCAATGCAAAGGCATCGTCGATGTCGTCGCCTAAGTCACAATCAAAAATAACCTTTTGTCGACCTTGCCCAAGTACCGAACAGAGAGTCAGAAGGATTAATAAAGCACTATATATCAGCTTCATAGCAATTGGTTGTTAAGTTAAGATGGAGATATCAAAAAGAAATATGGGCAACTAAAGTTCATTTCGATAAGGAATAGATGCTTGTGCTCCCATGCGCGTAACGGCTATAGAGGCAGCTTTGCAGGCAAACTTGACAGCCTCTATCAAAGGTTTTTCTTCATAAATGGCCACTGCCAATGCCCCACTAAAACAATCGCCTGCTGCGGTGGTATCTACAGGATTTACTTGAGGCGTTTCGATAATTCCCTCAAAATCAGCAGTTTTAAGATAGGCTCCTTTGGCTCCGAGCGTAATTACGACATTTTGGACACCCCAATTACTAAATACAGAGGCGGCTTGTTGGGCAGTGGTGACATCGGTAACTTTTATACCAGTAAGGATTTCTGCTTCTGTTTCGTTTGGGGTAATCGTATAAATGTGAGAGAAAATACTTTGAGATAATTGGCCCGCAGGCGCGGGGTTTAGAATTACCTTGAGCCCTAAACTACTGGCTTTCTTGACGGCATGCTCAACTGTAGAGATAGGTGTTTCGAGTTGAATTAAAAGGATATCTTCCTTCTCAAAAATAGAAGAAGCTTTATCTAGGTCTTCTTCCAACAAAAATGCGTTGGCTCCGGGTGCTACCGTAATGCAGTTTTCACCTTTGGCATCAACATTGATAAGCGCCACCCCAGAAGGATTATCGGAGTCTATAAAAACATAATCTGTCTCTATTCCTTCTTGTGTAAACTGTTGCAATGCTTGTTGCCCAAATATGTCATTTCCTATTTTGCATACAAATACCGTTTTGCACCCTAGTCTAGCCGTAGTTACTGCCTGATTGGCTCCTTTGCCACCTGCATTCATCAAAAACTTACCACCAATGACAGTTTCGCCAGGAGCCGATAGTTTTTCTGCCTTTACAACCATGTCTGTATTGGAGCTACCAACTACAATTATTTTTTTCATACTTTTATATTAGATTTGAAACATTCAAAAATATCTAAAAAAAGTATTAAAATTGAACTTTTTTATACTGAACTAATCGTGCAGAAT
>NZ_JBMLSD010000035.1:0-10018 GCF_049240685.1 Flectobacillus sp. | reverse complement strand
AGGCAACAGGCACAAGGCAAAGAGTGTTAAAATGTTTTTTTAGAAATTTTTAAGATCTTTTGCCTAATGCATACAGCAACTCAAAGCCTAGAGCAATCAACTTAAATCTAATTTGATTCTTAGTTTAATCGGTACTCATGTGGTGTGATACCTGTTTTTTGTTTAAAAAATCTTGTAAAATGCTGAGGATATTTAAACCCCAACTCATAGGATATTTCACTGAGTGACTTGGTAGTATCCAGAACTTTTTCCTTGGCAACATCCAACAATTTGAGTTGTATATATTCCAGTGCTGTTTTGCCAGTTTCTTTTTTTACCAAATCTCCAAAATAGTTCGGGGAAAGATGAAGCTTATCAGCAAAATAAGATACCGAAGGTAAACCATTGAAAGACAATTGGTTGCTATAGATATACGCCGTTAAATTTTCATCAAAGCTCTGAAGAATCCCTTTATTTGCTTCTACACGAGTGATAAACTGCCTTTCATAAAAACGGGTACAGTAGTCCAGTAAAATTTCGAGATTTGATACAATCAGTTTTTTGGAATGCTTATCAATGTTTTGATTAATTTCTGTAAAAATCAGCGTCATATAACTGCTCAAAATATCTCTTTCTCGCTCCGAGACATGCAAGGCTTCGTTTGACTGATAACTAAAGAATGTGTATTCATGAATATGTTTTCCAAGAGATGTACCTTTGATTAAATCGGGATGAAAAACCAAGGCTTTGCCATAAGGCTGATGTAATTCGCCTTCTGGCTCACTCGCAATAATTTGGCCTGGTCCAAAAAAAACAATTGTTCCTTCCGAATAATCATAATAGCGATTTCCATACCTTAAATCTCCGCAATGGGTATCCTTGAAGATGATGGCATAAAATCCCATCTGAAACTTTGTTCGGGGTAAGGGTTTGGAAAGCCCCAAATCTACAATGCTAATCAGAGGATGCATGGTCTGATTAGAAAATGTTTGGCAATATTGTTTTATGGTATCGTAGCTAATCATGTTTGCGAGCATTTGGAGAATACTTTTTGCTTAATCAGATGAGAGTAAAGCCCTATGACTAATTGGAGTATCCTAAATTAGAAAAGATTACTGGTTCTAAAGCATCTGCCTGTAAAATTGGTAAGGAAAACTGGGAAATGTATAAAAAAAGACAAATGTGTAAAGCTTAAATTTGATGTTGAAATTATCCAATCAACACAATACAGATGAATCATTTAAAAGTATCAATCCTGACGATTGCCGTATGCTTAAATTATTGGGCCTATGCACAAGAAGATAGTACCAAGTCAGTAAGTAATTTTAGAGGTTTTGTTGGAATTACGAATAATGGCTTTTCTATTATTCCTACTTTTTCACTCAATAGCCCAGCCACTAACATGAATTTTACTTGGCAGAAAAATCGTTTTAGTTTCAATCCAGATATTCGTTTGGTAACAGATGCGAGTAAAGGGGGGCTTATGTTTTGGTTTAGGTATCAATTAATTGAGCAAAAAAAATTTGGCTTACGTGTGAGCGCACATCCTGCTTTTTCATTGATAAGAAAAACCGTTAACGATGATGGAACACCAAGAGAAATAACCGAAATGTTGAGGTTTTTGGCCTATGAAATTGTTCCAAGTTACCAAATTACGCCGCATATCAATCTCAGTGCGGTATATCTACAAGGCAACGGTTTACAAAAACATGGGCCTCAGCTTACCAAGGTTTTGTTTCTTAATGCCAGTATTGCTAAGGTGAGTTTAGGAAAAGAAGTACTTTTTAGCTTTACGCCTTCGGTATACTTTTTAAATACAGATGGATATACTGGAAATTACATTTCTGCTTCTGCTGGGTTATCAAAGAAAGGATTTCCTTTGGCAATACAATACACTATTAATCAGACATTTAACTCCAATATTCCTGGCAATAAAGATTTTATGTGGAATGTCATGCTGACCTATAATTTTAATAAAAATTTCAAAAAAGTCTGAAAATTAAAATGAAAGATTATTCTTTAAATATTAATGGCAAAAAAGTAAAAGTAACTGCCGATTCAGAGACTCCAATGCTTTGGGTACTTCGTGACTATGTAAATCTCAAAGGTACAAAATTTGGCTGTGGTATGGGGCTTTGTGGAGCATGTACGATTCATCTCGACGGGCAAGCTGTTCGCTCATGTCAAACTCCGATATCTGTATTAGAGTCTTCCAGCAAAATTACTACAATTGAAGGTGTAACAGAAGGTTTGCATGCACCTACTATTGATAAGGTTGTACAAAAAGCTTGGATTGCAGAGCAGGTGCCACAATGTGGCTATTGTCAGTCAGGGCAAATTATGTCGGCTGTGGCGTTATTAAAATCTAACCCTAACCCAACAGATGATGATATTGATGCTTTTATGGCGGGCAATATTTGTCGCTGTGGAACTTACGTGCGCATTCGTAAGGCTATTCATCTGGCAGCAAGCGAATTAAAATTGGAAAAAACTAAAACTAAGCACACTCAAACAAGCCGTTAAACCTTATAACTATGTCAACTAAAAATGTCAATCGCCGTGATTTTTTACGATATGCAGGTGTATCAGGAACGGCATTTGTGTTAGGAATAGCGCATTCTTCCAAGGCAGATAATGTACAAGTAAGTTCTGTAAGCGCTTTGGAATCAACGCCTTTCAACTTTACGCCTTATATTGTTATCGAAAATACTGGGAAAATCATCCTTTTTAACTCCAAGCCAGAAATTGGCCAAGGCACTTACCAGTCTATCACAGCACTAATAGCAGAGGAGTTGGAAGTTTCGCCTGAACAGTTCGAGATTAGACAAACAGGTGGTGAAAAACAATTTGGTCCGGCACAGTTTTCGGGCGGTAGTTTCTCGGTTAGATCAAGCTATTTTGAAATGCGAAAGGTTGGCGCTGCCGCCCGTGAAATGCTCATTACAGCAGCTAGTCAGCTATGGGGAGTACCAGCAACAGAGTGCTATGCCGAAAAGGCACAGGTATTACACAAGCCTTCAGGAAAAAGTTTAAAATATGGCGATTTAGCAGAAAAAGCTTCGAAATTGGAAGTTCCTAAAGAGCCAAAATTAAAAGAGCCAAAGGACTTTAAATTGCTAGGGAAGTCTATCAAACGCCAAGATATTCCCTTAAAAACTACAGGAAAAGCCATTTTTGGGATTGATGCCTCGCTGCCCAATATGGTATATGCGTCGGTCGAACGCTGTCCTGTTTTTGGGGCAAGTTTGAAGAGCTATGACAAAACCGAAACCTTAAAAGTAGATGGTGTCGAGCAAGTTGTAGAAGTAGAACGTGTTTTTGGCGTATATAAAACAACAGGTGTTGCAGTTGTAGCAAGCAACTATTGGGCAGCACTTCAAGGAAGGAAAGCATTAAAAGTGTTGTGGGACTATCAGGGTAACGATACCTTTAACTCAAAAGACTATACCAAAACCTTACATGAACTAGCTCAAAAAGAGGGCGTTGAGGATGCCAATGTTGGCAATTTTGAAGAAACTTATCAAAATACCGTCAATAAGGTAGAGGCTTTTTATGAAACTCCTTTTGTATCGCATTCGCCCATGGAAGCAATGAACTGTACTGCATTCTGGAAACCCGACAATACACTCGAAATATGGACATCGACGCAAGTACCATCCGATACACTGAAAGATATGACAAGTCGTTTTGGGTTAAAGGAGGAAAATATCAAGTTGCATACAAGTTTTAGTGGTGGTGGCTTTGGACGCCGTTTGGCCATTGATTTTATCATTGAGGCTGTAAATTTATCCAAGGCAATACAAAAACCCGTGAAGGTAGTTTGGACACGTGAGGATGATACTCAGCTGGGGCCATTTCGTCCACCAACCTTTTCGGCTCTTAAAGGTGCTTTATCTAAAGATGGAAAATTAGTGGCGTTTCAGCATAAGGTTATTTCGCCAACCATTATGGCATTTTTAAATCCTAATAATGATAAAACGAAGCTAGACGGTACTATGACCGAAGGAATAAGTCATCAAAAGTATGAGATTCCTAACATGAAAAATCAGTTTGTATATGCAGATATACACATCCCCATGTTTTGGTGGCGGTCGGTAACTAGTTCAACACTAGCATTTTCGCACGAATGTTTTATCGATGAACTGGCACATCAAGCCAAGAAAGATCCTTTAGTATTTCGTTTGGAGATGCTTACCAAGGAATCTGATGCAAAAAGATTACTCAACAAACTAAGAGAAGTATCACATTGGGACAAGCCACTCGCCAAAGGTAAAGGCCGAGGAGTGGCTCAATGGGAGTTTTTTGCTGGTTTGGGTGGTCATGTTGTTGAGGTTACAAAATTGTCAAACAAATCTGTAAAGATTGACAAGGTATATGCTGTAATTGATTTGGGAACAGTGGTGAATCCCGATACTGTAAAAGCACAAATCGAAGGAGCGATTGTGATGGGAATCACTGCGGCTGTCAAAAATGGAATCACCTTTTCTGATGGAAAAGTAGAACAAAGTAACTTCCATGACAACCCTGTTTTACGTATTAATGAAGTTCCCAAAATTGAAGTACATATTTTGGCAGAAGGTGGTAAAGAAATAAAAGGAGTGGGAGAACCAGGGCTTCCACCTGTAGCACCTGCCCTGGCTAATGCGATTTTTGCTGCTACAGGTATCCGCATACGCAAAATGCCATTTGATATTGACAATTTGGCTTAACTAAGTAAAAGGAAGTGATTAGTAAACAGCCTGATTACTTGATATAATTGAAAGCAAGTTCAAGACTAAGTCTTGAATTTGCTTTTTGAATATAGAAACTTTATTAATCTTGATATGCACACATCAACAAACGATATATTTACCAGAATGCTGGCTGGAGAAACTATTCCTTTTTCGGATCCTGATTATCCTAAAATTATGGAAGCTGTTTCGCAAACTATGCGTATTGCTGCTCAACTAAATACCTCAACAAATATCGATGAGGCAAGAGCTTACTTGAGCGAAATTATAGGTGTTTCGATAGACGCTAGCACCACCGTCTTTATACCATTTTATACCAACTTTGGGCGATTTATCCAATTAGGAAAAAACGTTTTTATTAACCACGATTGTACTTTTCTTGATTTGGGAGGTATAACGATAGAAGATTATGTGATGATTGCACCAAAGGTAAGTCTTATAACAGAGAGTCATCCATTGCCATCTCAGGAGCGGCAGGCTTTGGTTCTGGGCAAAATACTTATTAAGAAAAATGCATGGATTGGGGCAAATGCCACAATTTTACCTGGTGTAACCATAGGTGAAAACTCCGTAGTGGCCGCTGGCTCGGTGGTGACAAAGGACGTACCCGACAATACCGTTGTAGCTGGAGTGCCTGCACGAGTAATTAGAGTTTTATAGCCTGATTCCTGATTGTAAGAATGTTATCTTCCTGTATTCATGAGGATTATATCTGTAAAAATGGTAAGCAAAACCGTAGAATTTATAAATATTACGCTTACTCGATGCCCTAACTTTGCTATTACCACAATCTTTATTGTATATGAAAACAACCCAAAAACTGTTTGAACTAGGACATGCCGTTTCCAAAGATTGGTTTACTGGAAATGCCTTTATCTTTCCTTTAGTTGCTAGAGATCAAAATAATGATTTTTCGGCAGGTAGCGTCACTTTTGAAATAGGAGCCCGAACTAATTGGCACACACATCCCAAAGGGCAAGTTTTGATAGTAATCGAAGGAGAAGGAATTTATCAAGAAAAGAATAAAGCCCCCAAGAAAATTATAAAAGGAGATGTCGTAAATATCCCCGAAAATGTGGTTCATTGGCACGGTGCAAGCGCAAAAACTCCAATGACTCATATTGCTATTACAAATTTTAAAGAGGATGTTCAAGTAACGTGGTTAGAACCCGTTCATGAAGCAGAATTTCAAGAAGCCAACAATGTTATATAGTTCAATTTTTAGTAAGTAAACATTCACCTTTAAATGTTTTGAGATGAAAAAATTAACTTTAGTTTTTAAACTAATTTTAGTAATGTTCATTAGCACGGCCTCCTGTGACAAAGATAGCTCCTTAGGGCCAGATGATAGATTTCTAGAAAATGAAATTCCCAATGATACTACTATGACCGAAATAACCAGTAATAAATTAAGAATTAGCATTGGCTCATCTAGCTTTACCGCCACTCTGTCTGACAATGCCTCAGCAAGAGCTTTTAAGGCACAATTACCTCTAACCCTTAATATGATAGAACTAAATGGAAACGAAAAATATGTTGATCTCTCTCAAAGTTTACCCACCAGTGCTTCGATTCCCTCAAGTATTCAAAATGGTGATTTAATGCTATACGGAGCAAATACCTTGGTTCTTTTCTACAAATCATTCAATACTTCTTACAGTTATACAAAACTTGGAAAAATAGATAATCCTACAGGTCTGCCCGCTGCTCTTGGCAATAGTAATATTACGGTTCGTTTTGAAATTATACAATGAAAAAAAGATTGATAAAATAGGATATACTCCCTTACATTCACAATTCGTCAATAGAACTGTACAGAAGTTTTCCAACAATTGCGGATTTCTGATTTCGGAAATAAAGTAAAATACCCTGATTATAAGACAAAATTGAAGTTACTAGCTCAAGACTTAGTCGAGGACTGATTTTCTAAACAGTTTGAAACTGTTTTTTATAAAATATAGAAGCTTACACTTCCGAAATCCCACCTTCAATATCCGAAATGGCCATTTTTTAAAATCCTTCGTACACGACTAGTTCAGCGTACATACTTATTTTGTACGTTATTGTTTGGGTCGTACTAGCTACAATTTTTCTGTATTTTTTCTCGTTGTACACACAGCCATATATCAACTAAACTATTTTAAAAAATTATATCAAATGAAAGCTATTCCGTTTTGCTACATTTTCGTCTTTGGAACACTACTTTTATGTTCTTGCGCCAAAAAAGACATTGTGCAGGAGCCAGTTCCTGAAGAAGAAGTCATAACCCCTCTTAATCCTGTAGAAACATTAGCCCCCAATACTCGCTATATCCCTGCCTTTGTGGGTCAAACCCGAATTTCGGGCGTAAAAACACAAGCGTCTATAGAGGTCTCGTTATTGGCAAGTGGCTTGAGTAGTCCTTGGGGAATTACAAGTCTTCCAGATGGTAGGCTTTTAGTAACCGAAAAAGCTGGAAGAATGAGAATTATCAGTACCTCAGGACAAGTTGGTAGTCCTATCACTGGCATTCCTACGGTTAATGCCGCAGGTCAAGGCGGACTATTGGGATTATGTATCGACCCCGATTTTAGTACTTCTCGTATGGTATATTGGTCATTTTCTGAAGCAGTTACTGGCGGTAATATTACCTCTATTGCCAAAGGGCGTTTAGCCAATAACGAATCCAGCATTGAAAACGCTACAGTCATTTATCGAGCGTTGCCTGCCAGTAGCAGTACCTTACATTATGGAGGGCGACTTGTCTTTGATTCTTCGGGTCAGTTGATAATTAGCACAGGAGAGCGTTCTAATTTAGATACTAGGCCTTTGGCTCAGTCTGTTAGCAATGCCTTAGGAAAGCTAATCAGAATTACCAAAAATGGTCAAGCAGCTACTGGAAATCCCACATTTAGTCAGGCAGGAGCTTTACCCGTACTTTACTCGATTGGTCATCGAAACCCCCAAGGATTGGCCATTCATCCTGTAAGTGGCGAAATTTGGCAAAGCGAACACGGCCCTAGGGGAGGTGACGAAATCAATAGAGTATTAGCTGGAAAGAATTATGGTTGGCCAACTATTACCTATGGGATTGAATATAGCGGACAAGTGATTGGGAGTGGTATTCAACAGTCTACAGGAATGGAACAGCCTGCCTATTATTGGGACCCTGTAATTTCGCCAAGTGGCATGACTTTTTATAAAGGCAATAAAATTCCTGAGTGGCAAAATAATCTATTTATAGGAGCACTCAGTGGTCAGCATATTGTTCGACTAGTAATTGAAAACAATAAAATTACAGGAGAAGAACGGCTATTAACAAATCTGGGACAAAGATTTAGAGATATAACTCAAGGTAACGATGGTGCTCTATACGCAATTACTGATCAAGGTAATTTATATAAAATAGATAAATCGAATAGATAAGCTTTCAGTACTTTAGGCAATAGGCTTTCAGCACTTGGCAAATATTTTCAAAATGTTTTTGCCGAAAGCCTATTACCTTGAGCTCAATTACCTAAGTTTCATTTTGATAGGATCCCACTGAATAATTTTTTTAGAAAAATAACTTTCATTACAGGCTAAGGCAGGAGCTGCTGCTCTAAAGCCAAATGTTGCATCCTCGACTACTTGCTTACCTGTACGGATTGAGTCAAAAAAATTGGTAAAATGGTCTAAATGATCGCTGTATCCAGCAGGCACTTTGAAAATGATATCGTCTTTGATTTTTCTTTTACGCTGCTCTGCGGTCCATTTGGCCTCATATTCAGCTTGCATTTCGGTTTGTAAACTTTTTGGAAAAGTAAATACCGAATCATAACCTCCAAAGCCAGGGGCTTCTGGCATAATACTGTGCTTGATGGTAATATTGTTGCCCATGACTTCAATAACGCCTTCAGACCCAACAAGCCTGATTACCTCCTGACCGCCTGTTCCACTGATAAAGTTTACTTGAAGCGTCAGCTGGAAAGCATCATGCTCCGAACAATCAGGATATTGCATGACTCCCGACATCACATCGGGCATATTGCGACCGTCTTTCCAATAGCTAAATTGTCCAGTACTGAAAATTGTTTCTGGTCCTTTTGAGTTGGTTATCAGGTGAGTGCCGCTCAAAAGGTGGATAAACAAATCTCCTGCAACCCCTGTTCCTACCTCCTTAAATGCACGCCACCAAAAGAATTTTTTTGCATCAAAAGCCATTTTTTCGGTCACTTCAATGAATTTATCCCAATTTGTAGTCATCGCATCTGCGTCTTTGGGGATGGTATATTCCCATGCTCCGATAGAACTTTGTCGGTCATACGCTGCATTTACCATATTGAGTTTTCCAATTTCACCAGCTGCCAACAACTCTTTTGCTTTGGCATAACCAATACTACTTACTCGCTGGCTTCCCACTTGCAAGACTTTACCTGCCTTTTTACTTGCTTCAATTACAGGGTGTCCCTCGCTGATTTTATAGACCATAGGTTTTTCACAATATACATGCTTCCCTTTGGCTAGGGCATCAAGTGTGATTCGTGCGTGCCAACAGTCTGTAGTACAAACTAATACAGCATCGATATCGGGTCTGTCTAAAAGCTCTTTGTAATTTATGGTTGTAAAAAGCTCTTTACCAAATTGCTCTTTAGCCTTTTCAATTCTCCCTGTATACAAATCACAAATACCTGCTAATTCTACACCCGGAACTTTCAACGCTGTGCTCAAGTCAAAATGGCCTTGTACTCCATACCCAATCACACCTATGCGAATCTTGTCGTTAGCCGAAATTTTTTTTTCATATTGCAGCATGCGCTCTTCAGCTTTTTGCTGATTGGCCAAAGAGGCAAAAGGAGAAACAGCAGAAACAAGGGTACTCGCACCTATTTGCTGTAAAAATCTTCTTCTGGAAGCGGAATCATTATTTTTCATAGAATAGTAAATATGTTTATTGGGGTTATTTTTGTTGGTCTGTAAATCAAAAGCTCTCAAACTTTATAGCTTAACTAAGTCATTGTTCAGTCTTGTTAGACAGCCCTTGAGTTTATTTGATAGGATAAAAATAGCTGATTTGTACGGCTTTGTGTAACGGTCTGTCGGGTGGTAATGATTTACCAATAATTGTTTTATGGAATGAAATACCAATGTGATTTACAAATCTGTATCGAGCAGACTTATCTTGTGAGAGGCCAACTTAAATATTTTTTTTAGGAGTAAAAAAAAGCCCATTATCAGGATATCTGACAATGGGCTTTAAGCTTTCAGTCGAAATATTTTTTGAACAAAAGCTAGTGGCTACGCAATTATGGCAGTTTATATTGCTGGAAAAAAGTCCAAATTACATCATT
>NZ_JBMLSD010000034.1:0-8560 GCF_049240685.1 Flectobacillus sp. | reverse complement strand
AACATTCATTGAAAAAGTCTAAATACCTTTTCTCTTTTTGTCCAGTAATTAGATTAATAGTATATCTGAGGCAAAATTTGACTATAACCTTTTGATTATGAATGCTCTCAAATAACAAGTACACTGTTAACTAATAACGTTTTCCTACTTACCTATAAAATCAATGTGTCAAAATTCTTGGATTATTTCTTTTAAAACTTTCATTTTTTTTCAGTGTAAAATATTTGAAATTATCCATCTTGTCGCCTATAAAAATTATCGACGGAACCTCCTATCTGTGAACGAATTAAGTTGTTGGAGCATTTATTTTGAGGATAGTATTCAATAATTTGTTTTGTTTTACTAAAAAAAATAAAAAAATTCCCTCTTGTAGTTTGTTAGGAACCAAACAACCTGCCTAAATTACAAAATGGTTGAAGCACACCATGATTTTGTAATCACCTTATGAATTCCAATTTTTATTACATACAAAACGAGTCAGAAGAACTAAAAGAATTTCCTTATATAATCAGCGCAGTATCGCAAAAAATTCAGCAAATTCTACTCGATTCTTGGCAAATCCAGCGGCGGGCCGGGATTGGGATTTATTGTTGTTCGGAAGGTAAATATGAATGGCAGATAGAGCATAAAATTTATCCATTGTACCCAAATGACTCATTGATTATACATCCTTGGCAGGAATTTGGGAGTCCGAGGGGCTACTTGGATATAGGCTCGATTTGCTATTGTGAAATATTACCAAGTCATTGGCGCAAGGATGGTAATTTAATCTTGGGCGAGTGGAGTCGTATTTCGTACAGCGAACAGGTGGTGATGGCTAAATTATTCCTTTCAAACGCTAAACCTCTTATCCCAAGAAATCAAACCATTAGCCAATTGATAGGTGAAATCGGGCAAGAATTACAAAGCCAGCCATTTGGTTTTAGAACAAGAGTGCCACAGCTTATCGATGAGTTGTTGATTACTTGGACTAGGGCATTGGGTAAAACAGAAAGAAATAACCAAGATTTTTCTCAGTCATTTTTGCAATTAGAACAGTCGCTAAGAGCGAACCTCGAACATCCTTGGACCTTGGAAGAAATGGCAGGACTTGTGGGTTTAGGAAATACCGCTTTTTCGGAAAAGGTAAAAAGACATTCGGGATTTTCACCGCTTAACTATCTGATTAATATCCGAATAGCAGAGGCAAGTAGGTTATTAAAAAGTACCGAAAAGTCATTAACTGATATTGCATTTGAAACAGGCTTTTATTCTTCGCAACATTTCTCTACTACCTTCAAGAAATTAACGGGTTATACGCCTAGGGATTTCAGAAAAATGCATTCCTAATCTGAATAATTGATTATCCAAACGCTCGTGCTCAAAGTAACATAACAATGGAAGCAATCCTCACAATAGATATCAATACGACCTCGGTAAAGGTGCAGGTTTATCAACTCGGTGGTCAATTCTTGTACCAAAAACAAGGTTCTTATCCTACATTTCATCCCCATCCCGAGTGGAGCGAACAAGACCCTGAACAAGTTTACATTACTACTTTATTTGTAGTAAAAACCTTAATCAATGAATTTGTCCATCCTAATAAAATCAAAATACTTTCGATAGGGTTTAGTGGTTCGATGCATAGTGTTCTGCCTGTCAACGCCAAAGGAATTCCGTTGGGGCAAGCGATTATCTGGGCAGATAATCGTGGCCAAAATCAGGTTAAGAAAATGAAGGATAGTGGCCTACAAACCTTGGTTTATACGCAAACAGGCACGCCAATACACCCCATGTCGCCCCTTATGAAAGTGGCTTGGATTGAGTCAAATAAGCAAATATTTTCAGAAAAAATTGCCAAATATATCTCCTTAAAAGAATATATCCTCTTTCAACTTACTGGGCAATACCTTGTAGATGAGAGTATGGCCTCCTCGACAGGATTTTTGGACATTTCCTCAAAAAAATGGGCAACGAATTCTTTAGATTTCGCCAATATTAGCGCCAATCACTTGTCTGAAGTTTGTTCGGTGTTTGATGCCAGTCTGAAATTAAAACCCGAAATCGCAAAATCTTGGGGAATATCTCCCGAAACCAAACTCATCATCGGTGCGACTGATGGTTGCTTGGCTACGCTAGGTGCAGGTATACTGACCGAAGGAAAAGCCGTAATCTCGATTGGGGCAAGTTCGGCTGTGAGGGTAGCAGGAAAACAGATTTTGGAGGATTCTCAGCAAAGATTGTTCAACTATTTACTCAGCGACCAATGCTATATCAGTGGAGGTCCCGGGAATAATGCGGGGGTTGTATTCGAGTGGTTTGCAAAGGAATTTGGGGATTTTTCGGAACATTCCTATATAGAAGAAGTGCTCGACGAAATTTTCCAGAAAATAGAGTCTATCCCTTTGGGAGCAGATGGCTTATTGTTTTTGCCCTACCTTTTGGGTGAGCGAGCGCCCATCTGGAATGCAGATGCGAGGGGTTCTTACTTTGGATTACATATCAAGCATACCAAGTCTCATCTGGCACGTGCAACGTTAGAGGGCATACTGCTTGGCGTGTACAGCATTGGCAAAATGTTGTCTGAGTTTAGAGAAATCGATGAAATTAGAATCAATGGAGGTTTTGCATCCCATCCTTTGTGTGTACAAATGCTTTCGGATATTTTTGGGAAAAGAATAACAGCAAATTTGGGATATGACGGTGTTGGACAAGGCACTGCACTACTTACTTTGACACAAATGGGTATTTTTGAAAATCTGAATACAGCGGTCAAATCCCTAACTTTTCATCAGGAGTGGTTACCCAATGCCGAAAATCATGAAAAGTATCAGGCTTATTTTCACCTATTTGAAAATTTAACCAAAAAGTTGGACGAAGAGTTTGAGTATTTAGCCAAACTTCGTAATCTGTAGAGTAGAGGAAACCCCTAAAAACAAAAAATCCCAATCTATCGATCGGGTTGCAACTCAATTTTTTGTTTTAGTGAATCCAGTCATAAGATACTTTGTCGTTTTCTGGATTTTGATTTTCATTTTTCAGAAATCTGTGCTGATAGCGAGGATTATCCTGCTTTTTAGCTTTGTGCGCTCGCCAATTAGTGTGACGATTCAAGGCACTCCAACTTTGTTTTGTCATATTTATATTTGTTTAAGAAATTAAAATTAGGTTTAAGTTGTCAGGAAATAGGAAAATTTCTCATGCTGTTTTTCAATAATCATTGACCTATATTTCGTAAGCTTAAATTCAAATTCTATCTTACTTTCAAAAAAGTAAAAAATTAAATTAAGCATATACTTGCAGGATATTTTATCAATATTATGCTGATTATGAGTATATTCAAATCGGCAGCATCCTGTTAACTAATTTTTTTACCTAAATCTTAGGCTATTTTATTTCAGCTAACAGCTTTTTAGCAATAAAAAATTTTCAATTTTTCTTCAAAACTTAATTGAATCCTAATTTGAAAAATCACAAAACTCTTTTGTTTTGTATTTGAATATAAAACTAGCATTTTCTAAAAAAAGTTCAAATTTAATAAGATTATCAAATTGTTAAAGTACGCAGAAAGTCGGGTTTTGTTTTGCGCTTTACTTTTACTTAATAAAAAATAAATAAACATGAATGCTGTCAGAATAACATCATTTGGTGAGCCTGAAAACCTAATTTGGGGTGAATACTCCGATCCGCTTTGCGATATGAATGAGGTAATTATCGAAATCTCCGCTGCTGGGGTCAATCGACCAGATATTTTACAGCGAAAAGGTAATTATCCGCCACCCAAAGGAGCACCTCATGACATACCGGGACTGGAGGTATCAGGTAAAATTATACAAATTGGCAGTCAGGTGACACGATGGAAAATCGGTGATAAAGTATGTGCTCTTGTGGCTGGCGGAGGCTATGCCGAAAAGGTAAATGTTCATGAATCGCATTGTTTGCCAATTCCTGTAGGTTTTTCTTATGAAGAGGCAGCATGTTTGCCCGAAACAGTTTATACCGTGTGGCATAATGTTTTTCAAAGAGGTCATTTACAACAAAATGAAGGGTTATTAGTGCATGGCGGAAGTAGTGGCATAGGTACTACCGCTATCCAAATAGCAAAGGCCTGTGGCGCCAAGGTATTTGTAACAGTTGGAAATGAGGAAAAAGGGAACGCTTGCCTTGCACTTGGGGCAGAAAAATTTGTAAACTACAAAACAGAGGCGTTTTGGGAAGTGCTTAAAAATGACTCAATCCATGTTATTTTAGATATGATTGGGGGTGATTACTTTTCAAAAAATTTGGATTTATTACAACCAGAAGGGCGTTTGGTGTATATAAATGCCATGGGCGGGAAGAATGTTGAACTAGATATTTTGAAAATTATGCAAAAACGACTGACCATTACAGGAAGTACCTTGAGAGCAAGAGAAGTTAGTTTCAAGGCCAGTCTAACTACTGAAATCTACGAAAAAGTATGGCCTTTGATAGAAAATGGGCATTTTAAAGTACCAATTTTTGCCAGATTCCCAATGGCAGAAGCATCCAAAGCGCATCGATTAATGGAATCGTCGAACCATATCGGAAAAATTGTATTGGTACCTTCATCATAAAAAAGCCTGTAATCATCAATCACAGGCTTATTGACTAAATTCCATTTAACTATGTAATTAAAGTGGACTCATATTGGTGATATTTTATGAATAGCTTTCGACTTTCCGCTATGTTTTTTTGGTTCTAGGCTTTAGTCGAAAACATACATTCGGTTATTAATATCTATAAAAAAGCGCTGGCAGTTGCCTGATGCTCTCAAGTCAACCCTATTCAACACAAAACACTCAAATACACACGAAATTTTACTGCAAAGTTATCATTCTACGGATAGGTTCAATATTAAATTTATTCAAAGGATACAAAAAAGCCAACCTCAAAGAAGTTGGCTTTTGGCGATAACTATTCTAAATGCTAAAGATATTGTAACGAATTGTATCTCGTTACGGGATTTTGAGAGAGTGCAATACAAACTACTACCTAAAAGCCAACTGTTTCCACCAAGAACCAAGTCTTGAACCAGTAGGTTTGAAGGTAAAAATTTGAGTAGGTTTTTGTGTCAAAGTTTCGAGATATTGCAGGAAAAGGCGATTAGCTTGCTGTTGCCAGTCAATAAATTCTTTCTGAACACTTTTGTGATGAGGCAAGTAGTTTAAGAATTTTGAAAAATCAAATTCGGAAGAAGCCAAGCCAGCACCCGCGCGTTGCCCATCATGAGCATTTATCATTTGTTCAATATGGTTTGGAACAGGCACCATCATGATTGGCTTGCCCAAATACATAGCCTCACAAACAGATTCAAATCCAGCAGTACAGACCAATCCCGAACAGCTTTCCATCATCAACAGAAACTTCTCAGCGTTGACCTGATGAAAGGTCAGATTTTCTCTTACGACCCATTCATCCGAGAAATCAGGATTATTCCAAAAACAATGAATCTGCACATCGCGGTGGTTTTCGTGCCAAGTGGCTATATCTTCGGCTAGCTTGTGATGGGTGATATAGGCCAAAACAAAAGGCTTGCTTGTAGGACTTAAGCGTTTTACTTCCGAACGTAATAATGGAGGAACTACGGCTATATTGTTAGAAATATCATTCTCCATTTGATCAAAAGAAAGTGCCAATTTTTGACTGCTTCCCAGAGCTGTAACTTTAGTATTGAAATTCAATAACTGTCTGTCGAACCAATTTCTTGAGATGTTATTAAATTGATTATGCAACAAGAGGTACTGATGCGCCACACAAATACATGGAATAGCAGGACGATACGTAGCAAAATAAAGCCCGCATATCATTTCGTAAAAGTTGATGACCGCATCGGGTTGATAAAATTCAATCTGCTCTTTTAAGTATTTTACACTTTTACAATAGAGCGGGAATTTTAATAAATGAGTACTGATGGTATCCCATACTCTTAGCGCCTTTCCTTGTCCGTATACGAGCGATGGACTAGGGAAAGTTTGTACGGGCGCTTGAATAGATTCCTGAAAGAAAGAAGGTAATTTTTGGCTATTGCCTTTTCCTACCAAAACAGCAACCACCTCGTGACCTGCCGAAGTTAATATTTCGGACAAAGAAATCGCTTGTGTCAAATGACCTCTGCCCTCGCCTTGTACAACAAACAAAAATTTACTCATCTTGTAAAATTTATAGGAATGCTTAGGAGGCTAAGCTCTAGTTTTTGTTCTCGTTTAATATTAAATCATTACTATCTTCCTCGCTGAGAAGAAATGTTTCGTTTGCGTAAAACAGCAATTCCCATTGCCCCTGATGAGACTCGACCAAGGCGCTCAACGACTCTACCCAGTCGCCAGAATTCATGTAAGTGACCTCCCCAATATTTTTTATTTCTGGCTTATGGATATGACCGCAAATAATTCCTTCGCAATCATTGGCTAGAGCTAACTCGGCAAGTTTTTCCTCAAAATCTGACACATGATTTACAGCCTTTTTCACCTGCTGTTTAATCTTTTGTGAAAAGGAGTAGTATGGCATACCTCTCCATGCACGATAACGGTTATAGAGCTTATTAAGGCTCAGAAGGAAAGTATAACCAATATCGCCTAGGTGTGCCAACCACTTCATGTGCGATGTGACAGAGTCAAAAATATCTCCGTGGGTAATAAAATATTGTTTTTTACCCGATTTAAGTATATAGTCTTTTCGGATACAAAACTGTTTTCCAAGTTGGAATGGAATAATTTGGTCTAAAAAATCGTCGTGGTTGCCTCGTAGATAGATTACCTTGGTGCCGTACTCCTCAATCATTTTGAGAACGACCCGAAAAAAAGCAGTATGCTTTTTTTTCCAAGAACCACCCTTTTTTAGTTGCCAGCCGTCGATGATATCGCCATTCATAATAAGCGTTTCGCAAGAAGTTGATTTCAAAAATGCCACAACTTCCTTGGCCTTTGCGCCTTCAGACCCCAAGTGTAAGTCTGAGATAATAATGGTTTTATATTGAGCTGGTGTTTTCATGTAAGTCTCTATTCCAATCCAATTCAAAAAGACAGAAACGATATTTAGAATAGTCGTTTAGTGCATTTTCTGCCTTATTTTAATGTTAATCAAAATTGAGAATTTACTTTAACCTTATGGTTGTCTGTATATTATGCTTATGTTAATTATTGAAATGAAGTTTGTGAAAGGAAAAACCAACAAATTAGTCAAACAAAATACAGGTAGGTTGTTTAGAGGCAGACGAGAAGATGTCTAAATGAATTGAGTACTAATCGAAAGATATTTTACTGGTAGTTCTTTGAAAGACTCCTTATTTTCATGAAACAGGAAAAACTTTCAAAATAAAATCTGATAAAAATCCTTCTGACCGCACAAATGTGACTTGACTAATTTGCTGGTAAATAATGTTATACAATAATGGTGATGTTTCTTGATGAGGTTTTGGTTTTGTTTCTACGAGTTGGCAAAAAGGTAGCCGACTCCTTTTATGGTTCTGATATAATCATCCCCAATTTTTTCACGAATTTTACGAATATGCACATCCACAGTTCTTTCGGTAACATGTATTCCCCTTCCCCAAACATTTGATAGGATTTCGTCGCGAGAATATACTTTATTGGGATTTGATACAAAGAACATCAACAAATCAAACTCTTTTTTGGGCAGAACCCAAGAGTTGCTATTTACAGCTATCGAATAGTTTTGCTTGTTGATAGTAAGGTCTTCAATCACAATTTTTTCAGAGCCTGTAGTTTCTGCCAATTCACGTTTGAGCATGGCCTTAATTCTGCTCAAAAGCGCACGAGGTTTGACGGGTTTAATGATATAATCGTCTGCGCCAATATCAAAAGCGGCGATTTCTGAATACTCCTCTGCTCGAGCAGTAAGAAATAGTAAATAGGTTTTGCTGAGCTCGGGCAATTGTTTGATAATTCGTCCTGCCTCAATGCCATCCATAATCGGCATCATAATATCCATCACAATCAAATCGGGGATATGTTGCTTGGCTTTTTCAACGGCAATTTTCCCATTTTCTGCGGTGAATACCTGATAGCCTTCGCCCTCGAGGTTGTATTGGAGTAATTCCAAAATGTCTGGGTCGTCATCTACTACCAGTACTTTAAGAGAAATGTCGATCATAAGTAATTATTATAGGACTAACAATGTTGTCATTTGAGATGTAAAAAATTGGGCTTCTCAAAATTTGACACAAACTTATCAAGCAGAAATTACCTCATCGTTACTCTTATATTAAGTGTAGATTAACATTTTTAAAGGGTAAAATTTCTATAAATTATTTATAAAATCGATGGCTGAATCAGATAATCCAACAGTCTCAGTACTATTCTGTTAGGTAAGTAAAAAGACGTTATTAGTTAACAGTATTTCAGTTATTGTAATGCAATTATTATCAAAAGATTTTGATTACTAGACAAAACACGCAAGTGAGATTCAGCTGAATAGCCTTTTTCACCTTCTTGTTTTGTCCAATAGTTAGATGATTTTTATTATTGACTCAGTTTTAAGTTTTGGGAAAAATAAAATTTAAGATTATGCTTTGGGCTTTCAGAGAATGGCTTTTGGCCTT
>NZ_JBMLSD010000033.1:1157-9868 GCF_049240685.1 Flectobacillus sp. | reverse complement strand
TTACCAATACAACCCGTATTACAGTCTATTATTTATTAAACCGTTATGATGATATTGAATAAAAGCGAGAAGCTTTTTTTTGAGTGTAGTCGAAACAGGAATATTGTTTTTTATAATTACATTCTTTTCTAAATTGACGGTATCCCCTCTAAATTTTTCTCCATCAAAAACCACATATTTAGCGTTTGATAACATTCTAAATCGTCCTTCACTGTATAACAAAGCCGTTCCGCCCTGCGAAAAATTGAAGATTGACTCTCCAAAACAATTAAGTTTATCATACTTTTTATCTAAAAAATCAAGGATAGAAGGAACGATATCGGCATGCTGCGTAATCTTATTAGGAACAATCTTACTTTTTAGCAAAACATTCATTTTTTGTGAGCCATGAAAAAGAATGAGAGGAACCCTGTAGGCACCTATTTCATTATTATACTTTGGCACAGAACTTTGTTGAGTATGATCACCCGTAATCACAAACAGCGTATTTTTGAACCATGGAGTATGCTTAATACTTTCAAAAAACTGGCTAAGCGCATAATCTGCATATCCAATACTTTCATGAATTTCTAAAGGCCCCTTTCTGAAACGTCCTACATATTTGGTCGGAATTGTATATGGTGAATGAGAGCTGAGCGTAAAAATAGCGTTGATGAATGGTTGTTTTTGCTCATTTGTTTTTTGGGCACAAAACTGTAAAAAAGGTTCATCAAAAATCCCCCAGTTTCCATCAAAATCCTTTTTATTAGGATATTCATTTAATCCATAATATTGCTGAAAACCTGCCATTTGAGAAAACCCTTCGAATCCCATCGAGCCGTTTCTGGCGCCATGAAAGAAGGCTGAAGAATACCCAAATCGCTTTAATATATTGGCCAAGCCCGGTAGGTTATTTGCCTGATACTTGGAGGTAATGTAAGGTTCATCCATTAGTTTGGGCATACTTGCTAGTACCGCAGGCACGGCATCTATTGATTCGCGTCCGTTAGCAAAATGATTCCGCATACAAACTCCAGCCCGCCCCAACGAGTCCAAAAATGGTGTATATCCTGTGTATTGATTATAAATTCCCATGTATTCAGCACTTAAACTTTCAACGATAACTACCATTACATTTTGAGGCTCACGAACCTCTGTATCAGACATTTGTCTATTTCTTGAAATCAATAAATTCATCTCTTGCTGAGACACATATTGTACAGGGCTTGTCCCTTGGGCATCTATCGTAGTTAAAAAGGTAAATGGTGTATTCAACACAAGATTACCCAATTGATGATTGTTCTGAGAAAAAGCTTGATTGATTCTGAGAGGTTTTTCCTGAAGTCCGCCTCTAAAACCCAAAATACATAAAGCTGCGATAAACAATGATACAAATACATTGAAAGGATACCATGGCACCGAGCTGTTTTGGATTTTACCTTTGGAGGGTTTCGGTAAAAATTTGATAAAAATCCATGATAAAACAAACATTATAATACCCAAATACCAATACTTTCCGAGTAGATTTGGGGCTTGCTGTACAGCATCTCCCATAATACTGTTGATTTCAAAGTTGGTTCTTCGACCAATGAATTTGTAATATTCTAAGTCAATGACCCCCAAACTTAAAAATGCCAAATTAGGTATCACAAACAGATTTTGTAGTATTTTTTGGTAAAAAGTTTCTTCCCAACGGCTAGGCGATAACATAAATGAGCCCAGTACATAAAGGATATTTATTATACAAATTGCTGATAAATCAAACCTTAAGCCTAGGATAAATGAATCAATGAGTTGAGCATAAGAAATTGTTTGAAATGAAGGCGTATTAAACAGAAAAAACAAAATTCGTAAAATACTGTAAAACAACATTAGCCACAATATGCGTCTTAATAAAAGTGAAAACTGGAAATAGAGAAGTTTCATATATTTATTTGTTTGAATTTTAGAAATTACGGAGGTTACTATGCTCCTAAGGCAATTAAATCGATGAAAAAATGAGATATTTAGTACAGTTGTAGACACAAAACAGAAGTCCTTCAACCGAAAGACTTCTGTCAATAACTAGCACTTGAAAAATCAATACATTACAAAAAAATCTTATTTTGAGATAATCATCTTCTGTCCATTCGAGCTGAGAAGTCCCTTCAAAAAAAAGCTATTGAGTCCTTTTATAAAATCAATTCGATGGTACTCATCTTCGAAAAGACCATCATGAAGGATATTCTTGAGCATCCATACGTAGAGCCCAGCCGAGGCAGTATCCTCTAATTCTGTCCGATAGAGACCTTCTCTTTTTCCTCTGTTGATATTTTGTGCCATATACAGAGGGATATTACAATCTAAGAATTGGATAAACTTTTGGTAAGCTTCTAGGCAATAGACTCTTATATCGTTTAAAAACCGATAAGTGAGTTTGACGAAATTCTTTTGTAAATCCTCAAAAAACCGTTGAAGTTCGATTATGGCACTTGGTGATACCAAGGGGGTCATCTTGAGTGTATGCTCCAGTTTGGACAATATAGACTCCATAACACTAACCACAAGGGCATGTTTTGTGGGAAAGTAGACATACAAAGTTTTTTTTGAGATACCACACTCGCCAACGATTTCATCAATTGTAACAGCTTTGATACCATGTATAGAAAACAAAGACTGAGCAGTTTCAAGAATTGAAATTTGCTTACTTCTCATACGCTTACTTAATTTCGCCGATGGCTTTCTTATAATTTGCCAAACTCACTTTATATTCCACTTTTGCATCAATATGGCTCGAATAGGCCTGTTGCCAAATGGCCTGCGCTTCAAGGACATCCTTACCCGTAATGGTACCAGCCTTGTAGCGGTCGTTGGCCAATCTTAGGTTTTCTTCAGATTGCTTAATCGATAAATTTGATAAATCTATTTTTCTTAAAGTTTGATTCAATTGTAACCATGCACTTTGAACTTGTAGATTAATCAATTCTTTACTTTCTTCTAATTCCCATTTCTTCGCTTGAATTTTCAGCTCCTGCTCCTTTACCTTCAGGGCATTTTTACCCCAATCATAAATAGGAATAGAAAAATTGAGTAATCCCACGTAGGAACCAAGAAAGCTGTCTCCATTTGAAAAGTTCACCTTATTACCCACCGAGGCAAATCCAGAGAATAAAAAACTCAATTGAGGTTTATGTTCGGCTTTGATGAGTGAAGTTTTGATATGCTCAAGTTCCATCACTCTATTTAATACCTGAATTTCGGGTCTTAACTCAGCCGAATCATTGACTTTTTGCGCGAGAAGCTCATAACTAAACGTATTGATTTCATCGGTAATATTAAAGTCGATCTGGTTGGACTTACCAATGATTTGCGCCAGATTTAGTTTGGCTAATATCAAACCATCTTGCGCTTTAGCGATATTCAACTCTGCCTCGTTGAGATTGACTTCTACTCTTAGTAAATCATTTTTGTAGGTCAACCCTGCATCTACGGCATTTTTGAGTTCTTTATGTAATTGCAAAAGCATTTCTTTGTATTTCTGTGCCAAAACAATTTTTTCCTTTACCTGTACGATTTGCCAGTAAGCACTTTCTACAGACACCAACAGTTCTGATTCGGTAATAGCCTTTTGGCCTTCCGATATTTCGATAGCCTTGTTATTTGCCTGGATACCAAGCTTAATTTGTCCCCCAGTATAAATTGGCTGGGCCACAACTACGGCTCCACTTCCCAAAAAAGAAGGAAGAAGTTGGTTGAGAGGCTTTCCCACATGTAGCCCAACCACAGATGCATCAATATTAGCCCTATCGTTCAATTTGCTGGCGTCACGTGCTACTCTTGAAGCTTCAATCTGAAACTGAGCTGTCTTTATTTTTTTATTCTGAGTCAAAGCCATTTGCCTGCATTCTTCGAGTGAGTACGTGGGCGTTTGGGCATTGTTTGGGAATACCTCTACGATTAGTACAGACGTGAGAAGTACTCGGTACAATTTATGAAGTAATTTCATTGGTTTTACAGTTAGATTGTTGGCTCCCTTAAAGAGTCAAATTCTGCCTACAATAAGCCGTGGCCATCAGGATAAAGCCTATTTTCGAGCCCACAACGATTGGCTTACGGCTTAAAGCAGATTGCGATTAAGATAAATTTAATTTGGCCACCTTCATTATAAATGTTCGGGCTTGTACTGTATTTCTACGGTAGCATCAATTTCATCTTCAGGCGCTGGCATTGGTTTTACAAAACGGTAGTATAATACTGGTATTACAAAAAGTGTAAGTATCATCGAGATAATCAAACCAAATGCTAGTACACTACCTAATGGTGCCCAAAGTGGAGATTTTCCTACTATCATCGGGATAACTCCCACGGCCGCCGCCGCCGATGTGAGGAAGATAGGGCGCATCCTTCTTTTGGCCGAAGCCAGCGCTGCTGCCTTGATACTGTATTTATGCTCCAAAACAAGTTCGTCGGCATAATCTACAAGTATGATACCATTTCGTACTACAATACCAATGAGACTAATTACGCCCATAAATGCCGTCATACCGATCGGGTTATTGGTTAGATACAAGCCTAAAAATGCGCCTAAAAGACTCAACGGGAAAGTGGCAAGAATAATGAGCGTTTTTCCAAAACTCTTAAATTGAAATAATAAGGTGGCAAAAATCAAAATCAAACTTACTGATAGAGCCGTTAGCATACCTGGGGTATTTTCGCCATTAGATTCGGCATCACCACCATATTGTATGCTAATACCTGGCGGTAAATCAAGCTTCTCGATTTGTGGCTGAACTTCTTTCAAAATCACCGAAGCTCTGATGCCATTTTGTGCTTCTGCGAGTACTGTCAAGGTTTTCAGACCATTACGATGCGCAATCACCCCTGTATGCCACGAAGGAGACAACTCTGCTACTTCTCTTAGTGCTACTTTTTTCCCATAAATGGTACTTAAATGTAGGTCTCCTAAGGCGTTGATGTCTTTACGATTGTCTTCGGCATACCTCAAGAAGATATCAACAGGTTTATCGCCTTCCCATAATTGGGACACTGCATATCCTTTTAGTCCTGCGCCAAGGGTTTGGGTAATCACTTGGTGTGGTACTCCTAAGCGCGCGGCAACGTCCTCATTTATTTTGAGACTAATACCCAAATAATCATTCTCATAGTCGTTGCGAACCCAGTTTGTGCCTTTGGCTTTTTGTAAAATAGCCTCAATTTGTTCAGCCGCACGTTTTTGGTCTCTGATATTATTACCAATAATTCTAATGGCAATAGGAGAACCTTCTTGAAAACTTAGCTGACGAAAACGTACGTAACCATCTTTGATAAAGCCTTCAAATTTGGGGCGATATTCCTTTACGATTTCGTCGGTAGCCTTATTGCTGGCCGTAGTTATGAACAATTGAGCGAAGTTTCGGCGAGGGATTTCTGGCGCATACGAAGTCTGGAATCGTGGCGAGCTTGTACCCACAAAGCTTGCAATACTTAATACCCTTTTATCTTTTTTGAGAATGGTCTCTACTTCAGAAACCCTCTTATCTGTTTCGGTCAAAGCCGTACCGTCTGGCAACCATATTTCGATATTAAATTGATTTCTTTCACTGGTAGGAAAAAACTCCTGATCTACTTTTCCCGCAATCACAAAAGCAAGCAAAACTGCTCCCAGAGCCGAAAACATCGTAAGTTTTGGCCATCTAAAACAAAACTCTACGCTGATATTAAAGATATTTTGGAGATAATCTAGCAACGATTTACGAGGTGGACGGTCTGATACTGTATGTTTTAGGCCTTTTTTGATAAATACATAACACATATAGGGTGTCAAAAACAAGGCTACAAGCATAGAAGTAATCAGGGCAATGGCTACCGTAACTGGCAAGGACGCCATGAAATCTTTTGCAATACCATTCATGAAAAAAGCTAAAGGAGCAAAAGCAAAGATAATCGCCAAAGTAGCTGTGAATATTGGTAAAGTGAGCTGTGTAGCCGCTTGCCATGCACCAGTCCACGGGCTTAGTCCTTCGTCGAGCTTTTCGATGTAATTGTCTACCACCACTATGGCGTTGTCTACTACCATTCCTAATACAATAATGAGGGCTGCCAAAGATACCTGATGCAATTCGACTCCAATCATATTCATCAAACCAAAAGTGATAAGAATAGCAATCGGTGCGGCAACCGACGAAACGGCCGCCATTCGCAGTGGCAATAGCAACATCACCACAATAATTACCGATGCAATGGCCATTCCAAACTCGACCATAAAGTGATCTATACTTTCGGCAACTACAGCGGGCTGATTAACAATGTTCTCAATTTTGATATCATCTGGAAACGACTTTTGTAATTCAGCCAACTTAGCATCCACTTTTTCTCCAAATTCTACAATGTTATTTCCAGGTTGCATCTCGGTTGAGATAAGCATGACTTTATCTTTGCCAATTCTAATAAACGAGGCTTCTTCTTCATACCGTCTCTCTATATACGCAATATCTTTTAGACGCACTTGCTCACCACTAGGCGTTGTATAAATAAGCTGATTTGCAATTTCTTCCTCAGTATGATATTGACTTTTTGTAAAAATTGGAATGGTATTGGACTGAACGGTTACTTCGCCCGAGTACTCTGTAATATTTTGTCCTTGTAAAGTTCTTACAATGGTTCCCAAATCAAAGCCGTATTGTTGTATCTTTTTATCATCGATGGTCACATAAATCTGCTGACGCTGCCCACCTGAACGGTTGATTTTAGATACCTCTGGTATCGTTTTGAGCACATCTTCCATTTTGTCGAGATACTGCTCCAATTCGGCATAACTTCGAGTGGATGACGAAACAGCGATAATTTGGGCTGTTACATCGCCAAAATTACTATTTACTATGGGACCAATAACGCCAGAGGGTATCGACGACCTCAATGTAGTGTTGAGACCATGTTGTAAAGTTGCCCAAAACTTCTTTCGGTCTTTGATACGGGTATGTAGCTCGACCGTGATAAACACTTGTCCATCACGTGTTTGAGATTTAGTTTTTTGCTTATTTACCTCTTCAAAAGAAAATAAAAACTGTTCAATTTTGGAAGTAACCTGTTTCTCCATTTGTACCTCGTCGGCACCTGGATAAAAAGCGTAAACCATCGCTACAGGGGTTTCTATTTTGGGGTCTTCTGCTCGTGGCATATTCTGCAAAGAATATATTCCGAAGAGTAAGAGTAAGCTCGCTATCACAATGGTTACCTGTTTGTAACGCATAGCAGCTTCAATGAAGTTAATATTTCTTTTATTCATGTGTATTTTTACCAAGAATTAGGAATATATCCTGAGTCGAAAGTGTTGATTTTTAAAAAGTAAAAACCTTATATCTGGCTGGCAATTCCCCATTTCATTAATTGGGTTTACATTAAGAATTACTGAAATCACAGACCATAATCAGCCTCCCACCATAGATACCTGTAGTAGTAAAAAAGCTCAGTAATAAGTCTTAGTAATGAGTAGCCAAAATGGCCAGCAAAATAGTATTGGGGTTGAAAACACTACAATTGTACTTCCGAACCATCATGAAGTTTTGTTTGCCCTTCAATCACAATGCGTTCATCTTTATTCAATCCTTCTTTAATAATTACCTCTTTATTACCAATTAATGATCCAAGGGTTACACGTTTTTTAAGTACCTTTTTTTGTCCGTTCATTACATACACGTAGGTAATGTCATCTGCATCTCTAACCACCGCATTGGCTGGAATAGATAAGGCTGGTATCACACGATTTGGGTTTATTTCTACAGTGGAAATCATCCCTGGCAAAATACGATTCTGAGGATTATTCAGCTGAATCTTAACGATATAGGTCTTTGAAACGGCATCTGCTTGAGGATTGATAATGGATATTGTTCCTTTGATAGACTCGTTGAGTGTCGGGATAAAAACCGAGGCAGTCATACCTTGTCTGAAATTACCAATTTCGGCCTCTGGGACAGTAATTTTTGCAAAAACTTTATCTGTTTTAATAATACTAAAAGCTGGAACTCCGGGTGCTGCCATACTACCTTTTTCTACCAGTTTTTCGGTTATAATTCCAGAAATTGGCGCATGAAGTTTGCTATCGGCAATATGCTTGGTGTTGATATTTTTGTTGGCCTGAGCCTGCGCTACTTTAGTTTTTATCTCGATAAAATCTTTGGCAGGAAGACTCCCCTTTTGATACAAATCATTGAGTCGCTGATACATATCTTCGGCTTGTTCGAGTCCTGCCTTTGCAATAATCAAGGCATTTTCGTACTCTGTGGCATCGATACTCGCTAATAGTTGTCCTTGGCGTACGAATTGTCCCTCTTTTGCCATCACTTGGTTGATAACCCCTGCCACTGCAAAACCGATTCTACTGGTATTGTCGGGTTCGATGCTTCCTGTATAAGACAAACTTTGTATACGATTTATTTGCTGAACTTCTTGCGTACTTACACGAACAATATTGTTGGCTTGTTGCTGCTCTGCTTGTTTTTTATCACAAGAGGATAGAATCACAGTGCACACCACAAACGGGAGTACCTGTGTCAAACTTGGCTTGATCATAGAGATTTATTGTTGACTGGTTATGAATTTATGTAACAAAATTCCGCATAATCATGGCTATTGCAAAGGTCTGTATTTCTCCAAGATTGGTCAAAAAGTAAGTTTTTCTATTTTAGAGTAAATTTTTACAGAAAAATCAACCAATAAATTTGTCCAATTTAGGCTTTCAGGTAACGGATTTCAGC
>NZ_JBMLSD010000033.1:0-1057 GCF_049240685.1 Flectobacillus sp. | reverse complement strand
ACTTACTTATTCTATTTTTCTAAATTCGGAGGGTGAAAAACCTGTATGTCTTTTAAAGAATTTTCCGAAAAAAGATTGATCGCTAAAATGTAAAATATCACCGACCTCCGAAATACTCAGACTAGAATCGGTGAGCAACAACTTAGCCTCCTGAATCACAAAATCATCGATTAATTCGCCTGCACTCCTTCCTGAAACCTCCTTTACGGTTTGTGTCAAATACTTAGGATTAACATTGAGCTCATTGGCATAATATTGTACATTTCTTTGTTCTTTAAACTTTTTTTGGAGCATATTTACAAACTGCATTACCAGATATTCTTTTCTGGTAAAAGTTGAGTTCTTGATGGGAGCATATTTTTGCGCAATACCTCCAAGCTCATAGAGAAAGATATTGAACATATTTTTGAGGATTTCTTTTCCAAAAGGATGTTCCTTTTGACTATGAAAGCGAAAAGACAAGACTTCTGTTATCTCTTTCATTCTCATAAAATCAGGTAAATCTGGGCTCCATAGTGGTGAGCTTTGGTATGAGATATAATTAAAAACCTCTGGCAAATTTTTGAAATCGGCTACTTGTGCTAAAAAATTAGGGGTAAAGGCAACTCCCGAAATGATCGAACCTTCTGAAGCACATAAGGAGCGTTTGATGTCGTTTGGGGCAGTAATCACAAGCTGATGTTCATGAACTTTGTATTCATGATTATTAATATCGATCACTATTTCGCCATGCAGCACCAATATCACAAAGAAAAATTCTGTTCTATATAGATAATCAAACTTTTCATTTTCGTATACCTCCGTATCTACCTTCACCACAAAATCTTTTGAAAAAGACTCAACATCAATCGAATGCTCCTGAACGAAGTCCAAGAGGTTAAATACGGGAATATCTTTTAATTTATTTGCCATGAATACCTGAACAATACTTTAAGTAATAAATTGACAACTCCACTACACTGGAAAATAGTTCCATGAAATTTTTCAGAAAAAAGGATAATAATAAGTAATCGTGCAGAATTATATTTAAGTTTTGTGTTTTAGGGACAAGGCAACA
>NZ_JBMLSD010000032.1:2456-12248 GCF_049240685.1 Flectobacillus sp. | reverse complement strand
GAGTGGATTTTTCGTAGGCCTGTGCTGGAAAAAGTAATTTTCAAGGGAAGCCTAGCATAATAGCCTCAAAAAAGGGGTCAGGAAATATATTCCGACCCCTTTTTTATGAAAATTATAGAGGATAATCCCAATCCTAAAAATTCGGGATAACTCATGTTTATTTCATTTTTTCAAGCGCAGAAGTAAACTTTTGCGTGTCTATTTTTTCTTTCAATGCTAGTTCGTAAGCTTTTTGCTCAATATCTAGTGCTTTTTGCTTATCTCCAAGTTTGAGCATCAATTGTGCGTAAGAGTGATAATATTCAGGATTTTCGACGAGTTCGATGGCTCTTTGCACCCATGGGATAGCCTTTTCTAATTTTGCAGGAGAATCCACTTGTTCATAAAAGGTTTTTACGACATCGTTCAATTCGTTTGCAGTGAGGCGTGCCATTGTGAATCTACCATTTTTTTTGATATTGTTATAAAGTGGAGCCCCCACGCCTGTCGAGTCTTTAATTCCTAATCGATAAGCTTGCATCATTTTATCGTATTCCCATAAATCTTGCTTTCGGATACTTTCGATTTGGACAAACATGACGTACTGATCCAAATAGTTTTCGGCTGCTTCTACATATTTGTTGATATCTTTTACGGCAAGATAAAAAGCCAATTTATTTTTATCGTTTACTCTATCGGCCGTGTTGGGGAGAGCTTTTAGGTTGGCTTGCAAGGCTTTTTCGAAAAGTACTTTATTTTTGGTTTCGATGGCCTGATAAAAAAACTCGTTTATACTCGTAGAAAAAGCTTGGTTTACTTTTTCATCACCTCCTTCAAACAACCCTTCAGCTTTTTCACGATATTTCAGTAAAAGTTCAAACGCTTTACCATCAATTTTAAAACCATTATTAACAATCAAGCGAAGGGTTTTGTCTGATGACTGTTGGATGGGGGTCAGTGCTTTTACATATTCCTCAACAAGCGCCATGTTGTCCAAATTGTAACGAGAACGTTTAGCAATGAATTCATACAAAAAATCAGCATCACGTTTTCCCTCATTGTATTGTTTTTCAAGTACATAGATAGGCTTTGAGTCTGATTGGTTTGTTAAAACCAAATCGGCTTCTTTGAGCAAATCTGTAGCTCCAAGATAACCCTCTTGCTTATAGACTAGGTTTTCGGTAGCATCCACAAACAGGCAGGTAGGGTAGGAGGTTACGTTGTACCGACGGGCAAGTGTAATGCCAAAGCCTTTTTCGGCATCAATTTTATAATTAATAAATTTAGAATTGAATTTATCGCCGACAGAGGATTCAGAGAAAGTTTTTTTGTCCATCTCCTTACAAGGACGACACCAAGTAGTGTAGATATCAACAAAAATTAGCTTGTTCTGAGCTTTGGCTTGAACAAGCACATTTTGCCAATCATCTTGGCGAAAAGATATCCCCTGTGAGAAGGTCTGTGTGCTTACCCAGATGAAAGTAAGAAAACAGATTTGCGACAGGTTTACTGGTTTCATGGTATGGTAATGTTTTTGGTAAGGAATAGTTTCAATGAGTTTACAACGTTTTAAGTACAGAGGAAATATATGTTTAAGACGGTTTGTCTCATGAAATTCCATTCGAAAATATCATTATTTATTCAGAATGCCTTAGATTCTCTACAACTACTTCTACTAAAGTGCCCAATCGGGTGTGTAGTAGATGTTCGAAATCGTTTGATTTAAGGATGTAATTACGATTAATATACTGAAAATAAATTACATAAATAAGTGTTTTTCAAAAAACTACAGAGAAACACGGCGAAAAGAGGTCAAGATTTCAATAAACAGTAAAATTAGATAGAAACCTCAAAACGTTACAATGCAAAAATATATAGTTATTTAGTTGTAGCCCAGAGCTACAGTAAAAAAAGCCATAAAGCTTCAAAAAGATTCGAAAAGTACAAGTATAGCCTACAATCTAAATTCGCCGAGGCCAGTTGGTCGGAATGAGTAAATTTTGACCAAATTTGTATTTTTTGGGTAGGATTAATTGCTTTGTGGCGGGCTCTTCAAACAACTTTACAACTACATGGTTTTACTCATAAAACCATAAGTAGCCAATTGCGTGCCAAAAAAAGTAGCGTAGTAAGAAAAAAAAATCTAGATGAGCAAATCTAACTCACTGATTGACTTGGAGAGATAAGGATAGTTTTTAAAAAAAATAGGTAAAACAAATTGATATATGTGTACCTTTGCACCCGCAAAAAAGAAGATTTCTTACAAAATTAGGTATGATTACAAATTGATTAAAATAATTGCTATTTTGAGGTAAAGTTGAATTTTTCTAAGAAAGAAGGTTTTTTCGAGGGCTTATTTTGACTACTATATTAATTTGGCAAAAATCCTGTAAAAAACAAATAAATTTTTGTGATTTAATTAACGGGCATACCGTAACTTTGCCAAAATTCTATTGGGTAAATTTCATTAAATCCAGAAAACCAATCTCTTTGTGCTTTATTCGTACTATATGTAAGAAACTTTACGAATAAGTTTAATTATTATCAAAGATTAACGCCAGTTATGGACCAATTTTCATACATTGCCAACGCCGATACTGCGGTAATTTCGGACTTGTACGAGTCGTATCAGCAAGACCCCAATTCGGTTGACGCTAGTTGGCAGAACTTTTTCAAAGGTTTTGACTTTTATGCTTCTTGGAGTGGCGAGGCTACTACAAACGGAGTAGGTGGTGCATCAGTCGATGCGTCAATGATTCAGAAAGAAATGTCCGTAATCAGTTTGATTAAGGCATTTAGATCAAGAGGACACTTGTTGTCAAAGACCAACCCTGTTCGTGAGCGTAAGGATCGCCGTCCACGTCTTGATTTAAAGGATTATGCCCTTTCTGAAGCTGATCTTGATACTGTATTCCAAGCGGGTAGTTTTTTGGGTATAGGCCCAGCTTCTCTCCGCAAAATTGTGGAATCTCTCTATAAAATCTATGCAGGTTCGATTGGTTTCGAATATTCTTACATCAGAGAATCTGATGTGAAGGAATGGCTTCGTAATAAAATCGAAAAAGAGGCGCTAGCTTTTAATCCTTCTATCGACGAGAAAAAACAGATTCTTCAAAAATTGAATGAGGCTGTTGTTTTTGAAAATTTCTTAGGTACAAAATACCTAGGTCAAAAACGTTTCGGTTTGGAGGGTGGCGAAAGTACCATTCCAGCACTCGATGCTATTATCAATACTGCGGCTGACCTTGGGGTGAAAGAAGCTATGATTGGTATGGCTCACCGTGGTCGTCTGAACGTATTGGCCAATATTATGCATAAATCTTACGAAGCGATTTTCGATGGTTTTGAAGGAAATATTCCTGACCAAATCCACGGCGATGGCGACGTAAAATATCACTTAGGCTATTCTTCTAAGCATATTACTCCTGTTGGTTCTGAAATTTCGTTGAAATTAGCGCCAAACCCTTCTCACTTAGAAGCCGTAAACCCTGTAGTGGAAGGTTTCTGCCGTGCAAGCGCCGATGCTCATTATGATGGCGATTACGATAAAGTATTACCTATATTGATTCATGGTGATGCTGCTGTAGCTGGTCAGGGCATTGTATATGAGGTAACTCAAATGGCCAAATTGCGTGGTTATGAAACAGGTGGTACAATTCACTTCGTAATCAACAACCAAGTTGGTTTTACAACAGACTTTGAAGATGCTCGCTCAGCAATCTACTGTACAGATGTAGCTAAAATCATTGATGCTCCAGTATTCCACGTGAATGGCGACGACCCTGAAGCTGTTGTATTTGTTTCAAAAATGGCTGCTGAGTTCCGTCAACAATTCAATCGTGATGTGTTCATCGATATGGTTTGTTACCGTAGAAATGGTCACAACGAATCTGATGAGCCAAGATTTACACAACCAACTTTGTATTCGAATATCACAAATCATCCAAATCCTCGTGAAATCTACACTCAAAAGTTGATTGCACGTGGTGATATCGATGCTCAGTTGGCTTCTCAAATGGATTCTGAATTTAAGGCTGAGTTGCAAGCTCGTCTTGATCAAGTAAAACAAAAAATTCGTCCAGAATATGTACCATTAAAATTGGATAACAAATGGGCTAAATTACGTTTTGCTAATTCTGAAGACTTTGAAAAATCTCCTAAAACAGGTATTTCAAAAGAAACTATCGATAAAATTGCGGCTGCTTTAACAAAATTGCCAGCAGGTTTCCATGCCTTGAAGCAAATTGAAAAAGTATTAGCTGACCGTAAAGCATTTTTCCAAAACGGACAATTGAACTGGGCTACAGCTGAAGCTTTGGCTTATGGTTCATTGTTGTTGGAAGGTAAAATGGTACGTGTATCTGGTCAGGATGTTCAACGTGGTACGTTCTCTCACCGTCACGCAGTTTTGCACGATGCTGAAACTAACGAGTCATATACATCTTTGAACTTTATTGAAGAAGGACAAGAGCAAATCCAAATCTATAACTCATTGTTGTCTGAATACGGTGTGTTAGGTTTTGAATTTGGGTATTCATTGGCAAACCCTGAGGCTTTGGTAATCTGGGAAGCTCAGTTTGGTGATTTCTCAAACGGTGCCCAAACAATGATTGACCAATTTATTGCTTCTTGCGAATCTAAATGGGGTACCATGAATGCTTTGGTAATGCAATTGCCTCATGGTTATGAAGGTCAAGGTCCTGAGCACTCTAATGCCCGTCCTGAGCGTTACTTACAATTGGCAGCAGAAGATAACATGGTAGTAGCCAACTTGACTACTCCTGCAAACATCTTCCACGCATTGCGTCGTCAGTTGGCTTGGGAATTCCGTAAGCCATTGATTATTATGTCGCCAAAATCATTGTTCCGTCATCCAAAGGTAGTTTCTCCAATCGAAGAATTTATCGACGGTTCATTCCAAGAAGTTTATGGTGATACTTATGCAGATGCTAAGAAAGTGAAAAAAGTATTGTTGTGCTCTGGCAAGGTTTATTTCGACTTGTTGGAAAAACAACAAAAAGACAACCGTACCGATGTGGCAATTATCCGTATCGAGCAGTTGCATCCTTTCCCAACTAGCCAAGTAAATGCAGAACTTGCGAAGTATCCAAAAGCAAAAGTTTACTGGGTACAAGAAGAGCCAGAAAACATGGGATACTGGTCATTTGTAACTCGCGAATTTGGTTTCAAATCATTTGAAGGAGTTATTGCTCGCAAAAAATCTGCTTCACCTGCAACAGGTTTCTTGAAAGTTCACAACGAAGAACAAGCAATCCTAGTAGATAGAGCATTTGCTTAGTTATAATATTTGTTGAAACCGACTTTTTGACGCTAAGGCTCAGAGAGTCGGTTTTGGCATCATGTTACTAAACAAAATTTTAATAGGACATTTTACTATAGTTATAAATTGAAGATTGTGTCAAACAACCAATCCGAATACTAAATAATAAATTAATAAGATGGCAATCGAAATGAAAGTTCCGCCAGTTGGCGAGTCGATAACCGAGGTCACAATTGCCTCATGGAATAAAAAAGATGGGGATGTCGTGAAGATGGATGAGGTATTGTGCGAGTTAGAGTCTGATAAAGCTACCTTCGAACTACCAGCAGAAGCTGAAGGTGTTTTGCGCATTGTTGCAAAAGAAGGTGATACTTTGCCAATTGGTGCAGTTATCTGCGTTATCGAAGCCGCAGGTGCTTCGGCAGCAGCAGCGCCAGTTGCAGCAGCTCCAGCAGCAGCGCCTGCTCCAACGGCAGCGCCAGTTGCAACGGAAACTAAGGTTGTTGAAATCAAAGTTCCAGCAGTAGGTGAGTCTATCACTGAAGTTACAGTTTCGTCTTGGAATAAGAAAGAAGGTGATACTGTATCGATGGACGAAGTACTGTGCGAACTTGAATCTGACAAAGCTACCTTCGAATTGCCTGCTGAAGCGGCGGGTGTGTTACACATCGTAGCTGAAGCGGGTACAACATTGCCAATAGGTGGCTTAGTAGCTACTATTACGGTAGGTGCAGGTGCTAGCGTTGCTGCTCCAGCTCCTTCAGCAGCACCAGTTGCAGCAGCTCCTTCGGGCGATGCCAACTATGCTGCTGGTCATGCTTCTCCTGCAGCAGCTAAAATTTTAGCTGAAAAAGGTATTGATGCTGGTGCTGTACAAGGTACTGGCGTAGGTGGCCGTATTACTAAAGAAGATGCTCAAAGTGCTCAAAAACCAGTAGCTCCAGCGCCTGCAACTCCAGCAGCTGCTCCTGCTCCTGCGGCAGCACCAGTTGCTTCTTCTGACTCAAGAGGCGTGAGAAGAGAAAAAATGACTTCGCTTCGCAAAACAGTGGCTCGTCGCTTGGTTCAAGTGAAAAACGAGACTGCTATGTTGACTACATTCAACGAAGTTGATATGAAGCCAATCATGGATTTGCGTGCTAAGTACAAAGATAAATTCAAAGAAAAACATGGTGTTAACCTAGGTTTCATGTCATTCTTCACTAAAGCAGTGACAGTGGCATTGAAAGAATTCCCTGCGGTTAATGCTTCTATCGACGGCGATCAAATTGTTTACCACGATTATTGTGATGTTTCGATTGCGGTATCTGCTCCAAAAGGTTTGGTGGTTCCTGTAATTCGCAATGCTGAACAATTGTCATTGGCTGGTATCGAGGCTGAGGTTATTAGATTAGCAACTCGTGCTCGTGACAACAAATTGACACTTGATGAAATGAACGGTGGTACTTTCACTATTACCAATGGTGGTGTATTTGGTTCAATGTTATCAACGCCAATCATCAACGCTCCACAAGTGGCTATCTTAGGTATGCACAACATCGTTGAGCGTGCTGTAGTAATTGGTGGCCAAGTGGTAGTTCGTCCGATTATGTATGTAGCACTTTCGTATGACCACCGTATCATCGACGGTCGTGAGTCTGTAAGCTTCTTGGTACGAATCAAACAATTATTAGAAGATCCAACTCGTTTGTTGTTAGACGTCTAGTTTAAATAGATATTACTGAGGCAAAGACACGATATTATGCGTGTCTTTGCCTTTTTTGTATCATTTTTTGACTTAAAATCCATTGTTTCAATGTGCGAGAAAAACTATTTTCATCAAAAATTGAAGAAGATTGGTCGAAAGTCAAACACTTTATTTCAAAACTATCCGATAAAGAACTTTTATAGTAACAAAGCAATTATAGATAAAGAGTCAAAGGCTCAATAACTGTAAATAATCAAAGTATGCAATACGACGTAATAGTAATAGGCTCAGGTCCTGGTGGTTATGTAGCAGCCATCCGTTCGGCTCAATTAGGCTTAAAAACAGCCATCATCGAAAAATACTCTGTATTGGGTGGTACTTGCTTAAACGTAGGCTGTATTCCATCAAAAGCATTGTTGGACTCATCAGAGCATTTCTACAATGCACAACATTCATTTGCTGAGCATGGTATCGAGCTTGAAAACTTGAAAGCTAATTTATCTCAAATGATTTCTCGTAAAAAAGGAGTAATCGAAAAGATGAATAATGGTATTGCTTTCTTGATGAAGAAAAACAAAATCACGGTTTACAACGGATTAGGTTCTTTTGTTGACAAAAACACTGTGAATGTTGCTAAATTAGACGGTACTGCTGAGCAAATTACTGGTAAAAATATCATCATTGCTACAGGTTCAAAACCAACGGTGTTACCATTTATTCCTGTTGACAAAAAGCGTGTTATTACTTCAACAGAAGCTTTGAATCTTCAAGAAATTCCAAAACACTTAATCGTTATTGGTGCTGGTGTTATTGGTGCTGAGTTAGGTTCGGTGTACGCTCGTTTGGGTGCAAAAGTAAGTTTCGTAGAATTTGCTGATTCCATGATTCCTACCATGGACAAAACAATGGGTAAAGAGTTGCAGAAATCAATCAAGAAATTGGGTGCTGATTTCTACTTAAGCCACAAAGTAACTGGCGTAGTTAATAATGGTGACGACGTAACTGTTACAGCGAAAAACTCAAAAGACGAAGATGTAACAATTACTGGTGACTATGTGTTAGTTTGTATTGGTCGTCGTCCATATACTGATGGATTGAATCTTGAAGCTGCTGGCCTTGCTACAGACCAAAGAGGTAAACTTGAAGTAGATGAGCATACTTTACAAACAAAAGTAGGTGGAATCTATGCTATTGGTGATGTAATTCGTGGTGCGATGTTGGCTCACAAAGCAGAGGAAGAAGGTGTATTTGTTGCTGAAACTATTGCTGGACAAAAACCACACATCAACTACAACTTAATTCCAGGCGTAGTGTACACTTGGCCAGAAGTAGCTTCTGTTGGTCAAACAGAAGAAGAATTAAAAGCTGCTGGTCGTGCTTACAAGGCTGGTTCATTCCCATTCAAAGCTTTGGGTCGTGCAACAGCTTCAATGGATACTGATGGTTTGGTAAAAGTATTGGCAGACAAAGCTACAGACGAAATCCTTGGCGTTCATATCATCGGTGCTCGTGCAGCAGATATGATTGCTGAAGCAGTAGTAGCAATGGAATATCGTGCCTCTGCTGAAGATATTTCTCGTATGTCACATGCTCACCCTACTTATACAGAAGCTATGAAGGAAGCATGTTTGGCAGCAACTGAAAACAGAGCTTTGCATGCTTAATTTGAACTTTTTATGCTGAGATTTTGGCATTAAAATAAATAGAAAAAGGCTGATGGATTATTCTGTCAGCCTTTTTCTTTATTAAAAATACCAACATTAATCATTTCCAAAAGACTATCTCAATCAGCATTATGGATTTGAAACTCACGCACTTTTTTCTTAGCTTTGAGGGTAGTCATCATTATATCACTATTTGTACAAAAAATATCATGAAAAAAATAGCCGTATTAGCTTTAACTATTTCAATATTAGCTTCTTGTAAATCAAAGTCTGGCTCAGAATCTACTCAGACAGACTCGGTTGCTGTTACCCAAGCTGAATCAACTACTCCAGCGAGCGATGCAATGTACTTGGATGACGTGTTGGCTTGTAATGATTATGAGGGTTTGGTGAAGAAGTTTGGTGCTGAGAATATTGTTAAAAAAGCCACTATCGAGACGGGCGAAGGTTCTTTTGAAGCAACCAAGATTTTTGCAGGAACTCCCAAGGAAATCGAGGTGTATTGGCAAGATGGTAAAGAGTACAAAGTTATCGGCGATGTATTAGTAAGATTGCAACTAAAGGATGATAAGCCAGCAGCAGAGGGTTCGCCTTGGACTACCAAACTGGGCTTGAAGCCAGGAATGACCCTTAAGGATGTGATTGCTTTTAATGGCAAAACATTTACTATTACTGGCCTTGGCTGGGATTTAGGAGGAAATGTGGTTAGCTGGGAAGGTGGCAAATTGGCAGATAAAGATATCAATATCAGATTTAATGACTATTCGACAAATTCGGGTGGATTATCAGAAACTGAATATGCTCAAATTTCTGGCGATCGTGAGTTTGATGTTAAACATCCATCAATTCAAAAGCTAAACCCAATAGTTGACCAAGTATCAGTATATCACAAACCCAATTTCGATAAAGAATTAGGTAATAAGATGTACAAAGATGTAGAGGAAAAACAAATGCCGAAGCATTAGGATGTCAGTGACAAAGGAGCAAAGGCACAGAGGGACAAAGTGAAATTTAATTAGGCTTTATCCCTCTGTGCCTTTGTCACATTTCACCTTCTTGGCTTTACCACCTATCCACTTTGAGCCTCTGTGCCTTTATCACTTTGTGCCTTCTTGACTTTACCACTTATCCACTTTGTGCCTCTGTGCCTTTGTCACTTTGTGCCTACTTTACCACATTCT
>NZ_JBMLSD010000032.1:0-2356 GCF_049240685.1 Flectobacillus sp. | reverse complement strand
GAGTTCCGTTCATAAAACCTTGAATATTTGTCATCAACATTGCTACAATTCGCTGACGAGCCTCAAAGCTGATCCACGCATTATGAGGGGTAATCAGGCAGTTTGGAGCAGAGAGTAAGGGATTACTTTCGGAAGGGGGTTCTTGTGAAAGTACATCAAGCGCTGCACCAGCTAATATGCCATTCTGTAAAGCCTCTGCTAAATCTTTTTCATGAATAAGTTGTCCTCTCGACGCATTCACTAAATAGGCTGTTTTTTTCATCTTTGCCAATAATTCTTTATTGACAAACCCTATATTTTCGGATGTTGATGGACAACATAAAGCAACAAAATCACTCTCCGAAAATAGCGTTTCGAGTGGTACGGCTGAATAAGACAATTCCTCTTTTACTGTTCGTGAAGTATAACAAACCTTCATTCCAAACGCTTCTGCAATCTTCGCGGTTTGTTGACCAATTCTTCCCATTCCAACAATTCCTAAGGTTTTTCCTGCTAATTCAATGATTGGAGACAATGAAAAACACCAGTCTTGTGCTGAAGTCCAAGCGCCATTCGCCACCGCCTGACTATTTTTTCCAACATGATTACTCAGTTCTAATATGAGTGCAAAGATATGTTGAGCAACCGAGGCAGTTCCGTAGGCAGGAATATTACTTACTACAATACCTTGAGCAGTGGAGGCTTGGATATCGATGATATTGTAACCTGTAGCAGCTACCGCAATCATTTTTAATTGGGGTAAAGCTGCGATAGTTTCGGCAGAAAAAGGTGTTTTATTGGTAATAACTATATCTGCTTCTTTACAACGCTCCACAATGTTAGCAATGGGTGTTCTTTCGTAAAAAGTCACTTTACCAAGACTATTGAAACAATCCCAAGCAAGGTCGCTGCCATGCAAAGTAAAACCATCAGTAATAACAATATTCATAGAAATAGGAATGATATAAGAATGAATGTTTTTGAGTGCTGATTAGTGAGTTTTTAATGTGAAAAACATTGATTGTCAGTGTTTTAAGTTGAATATTTTGCTGAACGCTCATAGCAGATTGCTGAAAGCGTAAAATACCAACTAAGCTATTTCAACTTCTCATTTTCATGATGTCGTGTGGCATCTCTTTGTGTTTTCTTTGCAAGGTTTTTGTCTAACGCTGCTGTCAAATCAACACCTGTTTGGTTAGCTAAGCAAATCAAGACAAATAATACATCCGCCATTTCGTCGCCAAGGTCTTTATTTTTATCTGACTCTTTTTCAGACTGTTCGCCATAACGACGGGCAATAATACGGGCTACTTCGCCAACTTCTTCTGTTAGCATCGCCATATTGGTCAATTCATTAAAATATCTAACACCGATGGTTTTAATCCATTGGTCTACGGTTTCTTGAGCTTCTTTGATGGTCATTTTGATAAGGATTTTATTATCTAAACTCCAAGGCTTATTGTTTGTTTTTGGAATCAATTACAATAGTCACAGGACCATCGTTGATAAGTGCTACTTTCATATCGGCGCCAAACTCGCCTGTTTGGATAGATTTCCCCAATTCTTTTTCAAGTTGAGCAATCATACTTTCATAAAGTGGAATAGCAATATCAGGCTTAGCTGCTTCTATAAAACTGGGTCTATTTCCCTTTTTCGTAGAGGCATGTAACGTAAACTGACTAATTAATAAAATATCACCCTCAATAGCCTTCAGGTCGAGGTTCATTTTACCTTCTTCATCAGAAAAAATACGCATACCAACGATTTTTTTAGATAACCATTCTACATCTTCTTGGGTATCTGTATGAGTAATGCCCAGTAAAATCATAAAGCCAGCGCCGATAGAACCTTTTACGTGGTTGTCAATCGTTACGGATGCTTCGGATACTCGTTGTATAACTGCAATCATGAATTTTTAGAAATAGGGATTTAATTAATTGGCTTTAGGCAATAGGCACTAGGCAACAGGCACAAGGCAAAGAGTGTTAAAATGTTTTTTAGTCAGGATAGATATGTTTTTGCCGAATGCCCAAAGCTGAAAGCCGAAGGCTCAAAAATTAGATTTTATTGTGCGTACTAACTTAAAAGGTCTTTATAATCTCATAAAAAACACCTTATCTCATTAGCTTAGGGCTTTCAGGCATGGGCTTCTGAAAAAAGTACGTCTGTGGTTGTTAATTTTTTTTACACTAATTGCCTAGTTCCTAATGCCTGATAACTTAAGTAATCGTGCACAATTAGATTTAACTTATGAGTTTAGGCACTAGGCAACAGGCACAAGGCAAAGAGTGTTAAAATGTTTTTTAGTCAGGATAGATATGTTTTTGCCGAATGCCCAAAGCTGAAAGCCGAAGGCTCAAAAATTAAATTTTATTTT
>NZ_JBMLSD010000031.1:0-13506 GCF_049240685.1 Flectobacillus sp. | reverse complement strand
TATGAGTTTAGGGAACAGGCAACAGGCACAAGGCAAAGAGTGTTAAAATATTTTTTAGTAATAATAGATATATTTTTGCCGAATGCTGAAAGCCATAAGCTCAAAAATTAAATTTTATTTTGCCGATTAACTTAAGTATTTGTGCATAATTATGTTGAATCAATTGAAGATGTAATATATTGATAATTAAAATTTTATGTTCACAATTCATAACTCATAATTCAGCACTAATACTTAAGTAATCGTGCAGAATTATATTTAAGTTTTGTGTTTTAGGGACAAAGCAAAAGGCACAAGGCAAAGAGTGTTAAAATATTTTTAACGACCACGGAAATGCATTTTTCCCATAGTTTACCGCCGAAAGCCGATACCTGAAAGCTTAAAGCACAATCTTAAACTTTATTTTGCGTACTAACTTAAGTCGAAATACTTCATGGTTACTTTCTAAATCACTTAAAAATCATGAAACAAGTACCACAAATTACGGTAGAAGAAGCCGCAGCATTGGTCAAAGATGGCGATGTTTTGTTGGGTGGGGGCTTTGGTATGACAGGCAATCCTGTTCATTTGCTTCATGCACTCGCAAAAACACAAACCAAAAACCTCACTTTTATAGGCAATAACGTAGGAGAACCAAATCTTGGAGGGGGCAAACTTTTGCTAAACGGTCAAATCAGTAAAATGATTGGTTCATTTTTTACCAGTAATCCCGATGCTGTAAAAGCTGCACAATCTGGTGAGGTAGAATATGAACTTCTGCCACAAGGCACATTAGCAGAAGCCATTCGTGCTGGAGGTGCTGGAATAGGCGGTTTTTATACGCCAACCTCAGCAGGAACACTTATTGCCGAGGGAAGAGATACCAAAATTATTAATGGTCAAGAACAAGTTTTCATCGAAGGGATTCGTGGAAATGTAGCTTTTATCAGAGCTTGGAAAGCCGATACTGCGGGAAATTTAACCTACAGAATGACAGAGCAAAACTTCAATCGAGCTATGGCAACAGCTGCCGACTTGGTGATTGCTGAAGTGGAAGAAATTGTTCCTGTAGGTGAAATAGACCCCAATTTTATTCATACGCCAGGATGTTTCGTAGATTATTTGGTCGAAGCTAAGGTTAGTTTAGAAGACCTAGGCTCATCAGCATCTGTCAACAAAGGCAAGAAGGTGAGCGAATCACGTATGCAAATGGCCAAACGAGCTTTTGCCGAACTGAAGAATGGCGATGTTGTCAACCTAGGAATTGGTATTCCTACGCTTGTGGCTGATTTAATCAAACCTGAAAATGGCATAATTCTTCATACCGAAAATGGCATGCTAGGTGTCGGTCCAGCGCCTGAAGATGGCGGTGGAGCAATGGACTACCCTGTAAACGCTGGAAAAATTCCTGTTACGGCTCTCAAAGGAAGTAGCTATTTTGATAGTGCAGATTCCTTTGCGATGATTCGTGGTGGACATGTTGATGTGGCTATTATGGGAGGTTTGGAAGTAGATGAAAAAGGAAATCTAGCCAATTGGGCTGTGCCAGGGAAGCCGCTTTTGGGCGTTGGTGGTGCAATGGACTTGGCTTCGGGAGCCAAAAAATTGATTGTCACTCTCACTCATGCCGACCCAGACGGAACCTCCAAAGTGGTTCCTACCTGTACACTCCCGCTCACGGCCGAAGGCGTGGTCGATTTGGTTATCACCGATTTAGCGGTTTTTGCCTATCCAGACGGAAAACTCACCCTTATTGAGCTTATGCCCAATGTAACTATCGAAGAAGTAAGAGCTAAAACTGCTGCACAATTTATCGAAAAACTCTCATGAAAACAGCCTACATCATCGACGCCATCCGCACTCCTATCGGAAGTTTTGGCGGAAGTTTATCAAGCGTTCGTGCCGACGACTTAGCGGCATTAGTCATCAAAGAATTAGTGGCTCGAAACCCACAAATACCTGTCGAAAACATTGGAGATGTGATTTTGGGGTGTCACAACCAAGCAGGAGAAGACAATCGCAATGTCGCTCGTATGGCATTACTTTTGGCAGGATTACCCTATACCATCGCTGGCGAAACAGTCAATAGACTATGTGCTTCGGGAATGTCGGCGGTCATTAATGCTAGTCGTGCGATTCAAACAGGGGATGCTGAAATTATGATTGCGGGGGGTATGGAACACATGACTCGTGGTCCTTGGGTTATTTCCAAAACATCAAAACCTTTTGGAAATGACGCCCAAATGTTTGATTCGAGCTTTGGTTGGCGTTTTGTCAATCCACTGATGCACAAAATGTATGGCACTGATGCCATGGGAGTTACCGCCGAAAATCTGGTCGAGCTATATGGTATCAGTCGTGAAGACCAAGATTTATTTGCTTTTCGCTCACAACAAAAAGCAGCACAAGCGCAATCAAATGGTCGATTGGCGGAAGAGATTATTCCAGTAAGTATTAGTCCTAAAAAGGGAGAAATTGTTGCGTTTGAAAAGGATGAGTTTATCAAACCTCAAACTTCCTTGGAAAAACTTGCACAATTACGACCTGCCTTCAAAAAAGAAGGTGGTAGCGTTACGGCTGGCAATGCCTCTGGTCTGAACGATGGTGCAGCTGCTATGTATTTGGCTTCTGAAGAGGCAGTAGCAAAATATGGTTTAAAACCTTTGGCAAAAGTTGTATCTTCGGCAGTCGTTGGCGTTGAACCCAGAATCATGGGGATTGGTCCAGTACCAGCAACCCAAAAAGCCTTAGAAAAAGCAGGATTAAGCATCGACCAAATTGATATTATTGAGCTTAACGAAGCATTTGCTGCTCAATCTTTGGCTTGTACCAGAGCATTAGGTTTGTCAGACGACGACCCTAGAGTCAATCCTAATGGTGGTGCAATTGCCTTGGGGCATCCACTCGGCATGTCTGGCACTCGATTGATTCAAACGGCAAGCCTTGAATTACATAAGCAAAACAAACGCTATGCGCTCTGTACGATGTGTGTGGGCGTAGGACAAGGGTATGCTGTTATTATAGAAAAAGTATAATTGTCGCTAAAATCAATCTCTCATGAATGATTTATTTCAAACCTTATTTTACGATAAGCGAATAAGTGAATTATATACTGCTGAAAAAAGCATTCAGTATCTCCTTGATTTTGAGGCTCATTTAGCAAAATCTCAAGCAGAATGTACGTTTATTCCTAGTCAGTTTGCTGAAGTTATAGCGCATTGTTGTAAGGTTGAAAAAATAGATATTCCTCAACTAAAGGCACAGGTAGGTCTGGGTGGAAATATCGCTATTCCTTTGGTCAAACAGTTAACATCAGTCGTCAAAGCAGAAAGCGCAGATGCCTCAAAGTTCGTCCATTTTGGTGCTACCAGTCAAGATGTGATTGATACTGCCATGATGTTGCAGTGCAAAGACGCCATTCATTTGATGCTTCCTTTGTTGACCCAAAGTATAGAGCAATTAAGGGTTTTGGCCTTAGCGCATCAAGATACTTTTTTGATAGGTCGCTCTTTTATGCAACAAGCTCGTCCTATTAGTTTTGATTATAAGGTAGCCATTTGGATAGATAGTCTTCAAAGAGCAAAACAGCGATTAGAGTCTTTGAAATACTACCTACAATTGGGTGGTGCAGTCGGAACTTTAGCTAGTATGCCTCAAAAAGGGTTAGCCATTGCACAGCGTATGGCAACCAATATGGGGCTCGAATACCATCCCATTTCATGGCATACGCAGCGAGATTTTGTGGTAGAAATAGCCACAACACTTGGTATGCTTTCGGGAAGTTTAGGAAAAATCGCCAAAGATATCAGTCTGTTGATGCAAACTGAAATAGCCGAAGTATTTGAGCCAGCAGGCAAAGGAAAAGGCGGGTCGTCGACGATGCCACATAAGCGCAATCCTGTTTCGTCTATTGCCATTTTAGCCAATGCACAGCGTGTTCCTAATTTGATTGCAACACTGCTGAGTGCTCAAATACAAGACCACGAGCGAGCGACTGGCACATGGCATGCCGAATGGGAAACACTGGCACAAGTGGTACAATTGACCGCTGGAAGTGTGCGACAAATGAGCATCTTGAGCAATGGATTAGAAGTCAATTCTGACAAAATGTTGGAAAATTTAGAAATAACGCAAGGATTGATTTATGCCGAAAATCTCTCTTTTGCTTTGGCTGAAACTTTAGGTAAAAGCGAAGCTCATGAAATGGTAGAAGAACTCTGTAAAGAAGCCACAACTAAAGGAAAACACTTGAAAACATTAGTTTTAGAAAATACCAAAATCAGGTCATTTCTTTCAGAATCACATATTCAAGAGTTGTTTTCTCCCGAAAATTCTATTGGATATTCGCATGAAATGGCAGCAAGGTATATCCAATAGCCCCTCTGGAATTTATATTTTGGGGTGAAATATGATTTTAAAAAAACAAAAAAGCATACCCCTAGGGGTATGCTTAAAAGAAATGATCAGTTATATCTTATATATTAAGCCAACTTTACATTAACGGCGTTTAATCCTCTTTTACCTTGAGCTACATCGAAGATAACTTTGTCATCTTGACGAACTGAATCTACTAATCCTGAAATGTGGACAAAGATATCCTCTCCACCATTTTCTGGAGAAATGAAGCCAAAACCTTTTGACTCATTGAAAAATTTAACTGTTCCTGTTTGCATTTGTTTTTTAATTTTGACAAATAACGGAACAAATGTTGGTAACTCCTAATATCTTAACAAATATTCCTAAATTATGGCATAATTGATAATACAGAGGCCGAAGCTCCCTCTTTCCATTCAACTTTTTCTTGCGCTTGCTCCAATTTTGTTTTTAGCACTTTTATTTCTTTTGTCCGATTTCCAGTAATGGTAAAAAACTTCTTAGCATCCTTCGAAACAATAATATTGTCGAGAGTAACTTTTTGACTATTATCAATCAAAATCATTGGTTCAGTTTTTTCGGCTAGTAAGGTAACATTTTTACAAGTAATAGCACTTGCATCTATTAGCTCGGCTCCAAGTTCTGTTTGTAATGTAGCGTTTTCGACCGTAATATTCTGAATCGGCATCTCGGGTAATCCTCTCACAAAAATACCCTTTTTAGCACCGTGGCAAACAATATTCTCAAATTTCATATTTCGAAAAATCGGTGTGCCTTCATTTACAATAGGACGCTCGTCTCTTGGCGAGTCTGTGGCGAATTTGACAAAATAATACATATCAAAGAAAATGGCTTCTTGCGCAATGTCTTTCATATAGATATTTTTGGCATAAATATTTTCGACAATACCACCACGCCCCCTTACTGACTTAAACCTCAACCCTTTGTCGGTTCCCATAAAAGTACAATCATATACAAAGATATTACGTGCCCCACCACTCATTTCGCTCCCTACAACAAAGCCACCATGTCCATTATATACTACATTGTTGCGGATAATACCGTTTTCGGTGGGCATTCCACGTTTACGACCTTCTTCATCCTTTCCAGATTTAATACAAATAGCATCATCTCCTACATCTAAGGTACATCCTTCAACTAAAAAGTTTTTGCATGATTCGATATCCATCCCATCGCCATTTTGCGCATATTCAGGGTTTTTCACAACTACGTTTCTAATTGTGAGGTTTTCTGTCATCAAAGGATGTAGACACCAAGCTGGTGAATTTTGAAATGTAATTCCTTCTAACAAAACCTTTTTACATTGTGTCAAAACCACTAAATTAGGACGAAGAAAATCTTTCATCTCGGCAAAATCTGAAGGTTTTTTTCCATCAGTCAACAACATACTTTTTCCTTCTACACTAGCTTTAAGAAATTGTTCGCTAGGATACCAAGTTTTGCCATCGGCCTTCACAACCCCGCCCGAAGCTAGCTTTTCTTTCCACTGTCCTTCTGTTAATTGTGATTTGTTGACTGCACGCCATACATCTCCATTTCCATCAATTATTCCTTTTCCCGTGATAGCGATGTTTTCGACGCCCACCGCCGAAATAGGCGATTGGTTACGCGCTGCTTTTTTCCCTTCATAAGAGCCTTCTACTAAGGCATATTGACTTTTATCGTTGGTAAAAAGTACGATGGCAGATTTTTGAATATGCAAATTTACATTACTTTTCAACTCAATAGGACCAGTCAACCAAATGCCCTTAGGTACCAATACAACGCCACCACCCTTTTTACTCATTACTTCGATAGCCTTGTTAATAACTTGTGTATTGAGGGTTACACCATCGGGTTTTGCTCCTAGTTTTTGAATATTGAGGGTATCCTTTTTAAAACTTGGTTGAATTATTTTGGGCAGATTATCCCAGCTATAGATAGGCGGTTTTTGGGCTAAGGTAGCCAAAGGAACTGCTAGAGCCAAGGCTAAAGCCCAACGAAAAAATGAAGTTTTCATAAAACAGATTGTTATTAAATGACATAGTTCTATTTCAACTATGCTTTAGAAAATCGTAATTCCCAACAAAGTTGAAACAGCCCAAGGAGTGGGTTTAAAGGCAAATGACCAAAATATCAATGCTTTTCCCCATGAAATTGAGGCTCTATATTGAACTAAACAAATAAAAAACTGTCTTTTTTATTGCAATCGTTACCGGCAACGTTCCCAATTTTTGAATAAACTAGTAAGGTAAGTTAATAGGCAAAATAAAATCTAATTCATGAGCTTAGGGCTTTCAGCTTTGAGCATTCGGCAAAATCATCGCTATCGTTACTGAAAAACATTTTAACACTCTTTGCCTTATGCCTTCAACATAAAACTTACATCTAATTCTGCACGATTCCTTAAGTACTTAGTTAAAAAACACCTCATCAATAAATACCCAGCCTGGTTGTCCTTTTCCATTGTGCCAATTCGGAAGCTTGGTGATAGGACGAGCAATAATTTTGATGAAAGAGTAATTCCCAGCCTTTAGGTTAGTCTCAATTGGGTCTATGCGAACGGGTTCATCTTTTAGCGGCTGAATAGGGATAATTTTTTGTATCATTTGTAAAGTATTTTTACTTGTCCCAGCCCATATTTCTACAGAAGTAGGAGGAAAAATAAAACCTCCTAAGTTTCGACCAAGACTAAGCATTACCGACTTGATTGGTGTTGGTTTATCAAAGGTAAAAAGTGCCTCAAAGGGTTTTTCACGATATCCTAGCCAAGCTTTATTTTTGAAGTCATTAGCATCGCCTTTTTTCAAATTAATCAGTGTATTTCCTCCTTCTCCCATATATTGCGGATTGGGTTGATTGATTAATTCTACACTTTGGGGACGATATTTTCCTTTAAAAAAGACATATTCAACCATATCACTAGCGTACCAATTTGCTTTGAGGGCTTTTGCTTTGAGTACAGTATAAGTATTCAGGGTAAAAGGTTTTTGGTATACAGGCGAACTCAGCAAGTCGGGTTGTTGTCCGTTAGTAGTATAACGTATTGTAACACCTTTCAGCGGATGTTTGAAAGAAATGAGCGTAGGCTTGCTAAGCACAAAATCCTCATTTTGGAGGATAGGAGGCGTAAGCTTAAGCATTTCGGTATCGGTAGGAATATACCCCTTTTCAAAGTGAATTGTTGGAAACTGTTTCTGTATTTCATTCACCTCTGACTCCTTAAGTGAGGTATTCCAAACATATATTTGCTTGAGTGCTGGTAACTTTGCCAGCTCCATCAGGGAGTTTTTAGTCTGCTTTGTACCCGATAAAGACAGTGATTTTAAGTTAGTTAAGTTTTGAAGACTTGATATATTATCTCCAGTAATATCTGTATTATTCAACACAAGTTTTTCTAAATGTCCAAACTGTCCAATGGTTTTCAAATCTTCATTTTTGATAGGCATATTGGATAAATTAAGAATCACCAATTGTTCTTTAATTTCTGTTAATTCTGCTAATTGTTCGGGCTTAAAGGATTGACGCACAAAGAAATCAGCTTGTAAAGCAGGCGAACCATTGGCTAAAGGAAAAATTACCCTAAAAGGGTTATTGAGTTTTTGAATGGTTTGCTCGTTGGCAGGTTCAAAGTCAAAAGTAACTTCGGTTTGGCTTGTTGAACCTTTTTTAATTTTCTCCCAGTATGCTTTTATAGGGTTATCAGCTGACAATTGTTTTATTGTTTTTTGGGTATTAGTTCCATCATTAATCCAAGCACTAAGTACGGTAATCTCCTCGGGTGTAAGCTGATTTTTTCCTTTAGGAGGCATGTGCTTTTTATCGTCAAGGGGCAAATTGGCACGTTCAATTAAATGACTTTGTAAGGCATTACCACTCATCCAAACGGGGCCGTTTTTCCCGCCTTTTTTTAATCCTGCCAAGGTGGTCATCAATAATCCACCTTTCGTTTTTTGCTCGTTGTGACACTGATAGCATTTTTCTTTTAAAATAGGCTGAATAACCGCTTCAAAAATGGAAGTATCTTCGGTAAATACAATGTCAGTTTTTTCTCTATTATTAGGAAATAAATAGTCCTCGCCATGAGTCAAACTAGCGCCGTAATGGCCTGTAACTAACAAAACAATCAAACTCAGGCATAAAATAGGCGTAAAAATACGTGTTTTGACGGCAGAAGACTGATATATCACCCAAAGTCCATAACATAAAAAACTCAATACGATACCAGCGTATTTGTGCCAAGTAAGCAAACTCGCCGTGTAGCCGTCTTCCTTTGAGAGCAAGAAGCCCATCAAGGCGGCAATATTTGCAGAAATAGCTGTAATAGCCAATACAAATCTGAAGAGTTTGGCAAAATTTTCTCCCTCAAATTCTTTCTTAAAAAACCAAAATAGTCCTGTCACTAATAGCAATCCTATTGGCAAATGTAAAACCATAGGATGCATCCGACCTATGGTTTGAAAGCCAACAGGGATATCTACTTTTTCTTGAAAAATCAGCAAGAATAGCAGTAAAACATGCATTGCAAAAAGCAAATAAGAAAGTATATGCTGAAAACGAGACATATAAACGAATCAATATTTAGAAAGAAAATTGGTTTTGGAATACACAACAACCTTGTTGTGTTTTGGGCTTTCAGGTAACGGCTTTCGGCCGTGGGCTTTGGAAAAAAGCATGGCTGAGGTTATTAAAAACATGTTAACACTCTTTGCCTTGTGCCTATTGCCCGACTACTTAGATCTAATTCAGCACTCATACAAGACCTACGCCATCAATCCTGGCAATACTTTTCCTGCTAAATCGGTAAGTCGGTAGCGACGACCAAGGTGTTTGTAAGTGAGCTTTTCGTGATTGATACCCATAAGGTGCATAACCGTCGCATGGAAGTCGTTGATATGCACAGGATCTTTGACAATATTATATCCAAAATCATCTGTTTCACCATATACAGTACCAGGTTTGACGCCACCGCCAGCCATGAAAGTACAATAAGCCCTTGGATGATGGTCTCGTCCGTAATTATCCTTTGAAGCTGTACCCTGAACATAGTTGGTACGTCCAAATTCGCCACCCCAAATCACGAGGGTTTCGTCGAGCAAGCCCCTTTGTTTGAGGTCGGTAATCAAAGCAGCTGAGGCACGATCGGTATCTCTCGCTTGCATCGGCATTTCACCAACCAAATTACCATGCTGGTCCCAGCCCTGATGATAAAGCTGAACAAAACGAACGCCAGCCTCCGAAAGCTTACGAGCTAAAAGACAATTTGCCGCAAAAGTTCCTGGAACTAGGCATTCGGGGCCATACATTTTCACAATATAATCGGGCTCTTTGCTTAGGTCTGTTAGTTCAGGAACAGCCGTTTGCATCCGATATGCCATTTCATATTGTTGTACTTTGGCTTTAATTTCTGGGTCACCAAAATCATCGTAAGCCATATTGTTGAGTTCGGCCAAATGATCCAACATTTTACGATGCGAAGCCCTATCTGAGTTAGCAGGGTTATTGAGATACAAAATAGGATCCTCGCCACTACTAAATACAACGCCTTGATGGGTAGAGTCTAAAAAACCATTTGACCAAAGTTTTGAATACACTCCTTGTCCATTACCTTTTCCTCTTGACAATAAGACCGAAAATGCAGGGAGGTTTTTATTTTCACTGCCTAGTCCATAGCTTACCCATGCACCCATACTTGGACGGTTGCCTTGTTGTGCGCCTGTTTGCATAAATGTGAGTGCAGGGTCATGATTGATAGCTTCGGTATGCATGGTTTTAATCATACAAATATCATCGGCAATATTGGCAATGTTAGGAAACAACTCGCTCATCCACATACCTGATTGACCGTATTGTGCAAATTTAAAATAAGACCCCACCAAGGGAAATTTAGCCTGACTAGCCGTCATTCCCGTTAGTCGCTGCCCCATGCGAATAGAAGCAGGAAGTTCCTCCCCCGCCATTTTGTTGAGTAAAGGTTTGTATTCAAAACTTTCGTATTGTGAAGGAGCACCATTTTGAAACAAGTAAATCACCCGTTTTGCTTTTGGGGCAAAATGGGCGATTCCTAGAGGCAAATTTTCGGCATCCTCACTCGAACCTCTAAACAAATCAGGCACCAATAGTGAGCCTAACGCTAGTCCACCAATACCCGCAGTCATTTTTCCCATGAAGTGTCTGCGGGTAATATTGAGACGATTTTCTATAAATTCATTCTTATTCATCTTCTATGATTGGCTGCTTTATGCTGTTGATTAAGTTAGTGGACAAAATAGAATTTAAGATTGAGCTTTGGGCTTTCAGGTAACGGCTTTCGGCGCTGGGCTCTGAAAAAAGCATGACTGTGGTTAATAAAACACACATTAACACTCTTTGCCTTGTGCCTGTTGCCTAGTGCCTAAACACATAACTTAAATCTTATTTTGCACGATTTTCTACTAGTACAAAAAGGATATTTATCAAAGGAGTCCAAGGCAAAAAATTGACAGCTAAACGTTTCCAGAAAATCGAAGAAACATTTCTGCCAAGTGCCCATAGCCGACCGCCGAAAGCTTATTTCATAATTGCCTCTTCAAGGTTGTACATCATCAGTACCGATTGCATGAGTGCGGCGGCCGTAGAACGCAAATTGGTCTTCTCTTTGGTTTTTGCCGAAACAAACAAAGAAGGCTTCTCTCCTACGCTCAAGAGTTTCAGTGCTTTTTGTGGTTTTAGACTAAAAACTTCTTTTTCACTGTTAAAATACTTTTCAAATACAGCTAATTCTTTCTCCTTTCCGTTTCGACAAAGGACAGTACGAAAAGCCTTTTTGAGTTTTTCCTCATTAGTACTATTTTCAAGCGTAATTTTTTCGGCTAGTACTCTGGCCGACTCCAACACCACAGGGTCATTGAGCATGACTAATGCTTGTAAAGGCGTGTTGGTTCTCGAGCGTTTTACCTCACATTGGTCTCGGTTTGAGGCATCAAAAATCAACATCGATGGAGGTGGAACAGTACGTTTGATAAACACATACATCCCTCTTCGGTAAAGGCTATCACCATGGTCTTGGATATAGCTTTTGAGACTTCCACGACCAGATGTGGCTACTTCCCACAATCCCTTGGGCTGATAAGGTTTTACACTCGGCCCACCAATGGTAGGGCTTAGCAAACCACTCGTCGACAGAACAAAATCACGTACCAACTCGGCAGAAAGGCGCATCCGAGTTGCACGAGCCAGCAAAATATTTTCGGGGTCTTTGGCTAAATGCTCTTTAGTGATAACGGCAGACTGTTTGTAAGTAGCCGACATCACGATTTGTTTTACCAAGCGTTTGATATTCCATTGGTTAGTACGAAAATCTACTGCCAGCCAATCGAGCAATTGAGGGTGAGAAGGCAACTCCCCTTGCATCCCAAAATCACCGACAGTTTTTACAATTCCACGCCCAAAAAACTCTTGCCATATTCTATTGACAAAGACTCTTGCTGTCAAAGGATTTTTTTCATCAGTAAGCCACTGTGCTAAACCAAGGCGGTTTTGGGGATATTTTTTTGGATTAAAAGCTAATAAAAAGTTAGGCATTTGAGCCTCAACTAACTCTGTAGGCTGGTCATAATTACCTCGACTCAATACATGCGTTTTTCGTAGGGTATCCGCATCTTGCATGACCATTACTGAAACATCGGCAGTATCTTTTTTATTGATAAAATTCAAAATCCGTTTTACATCCCGAGTGGTTAATTTAAGGTTGGGAGGATCGGCAAAGGACGCATCTATCGTACCAAACAAGCCTTTTTCGGGCACTTGGTTAAAAAAGGCAAACGCACTATAATAGTCTTTTTGCTTGATAGGGTCATATTTATGGTCATGACATTTGGCGCATTCGTAAGTTAATGCTAAAAAAGTTTTACCAAAGGTATTGGTACGATCGGTCACATATTCGACACGGTATTCTTCATCGATTACACCTCCCTCTTGGGTAATTTTATGATTACGGTTAAAACCTGTAGCCAATATGGGCTCTTTCATGCGTGGGTTTTGCAGATTACCCTTTTGGTTTTTGACGATAATATCACCTGCCAATTGCCATGTCAAAAATTTACGATAGCTATAGTTTTTATTAAAAGCATGAATCACCCAATCTCTCCAAGGCCACATCGTTCGTAATCCATCGTCTTGATAGCCATGAGAATCAGCATAGCGAGCAACATCTAGCCAAGCAATTGCCATTTTTTCACCATAATGAGGAGAAGTGAGCAGTTCATTGACAAGCTTCTCATAAGCATTGGGCGAAGGGTCTTTCAAAAAACGTTCTTGTAGTTCGAGCGAGGGAGGAAGTCCTGTAATGTCTAAACACACCCTTTTGAGCAGCCTTTCTCGATCCGCTTCTTCATTAGGCTTTAGTCCATTTTCTTCCATTTTAGCCAAAGTAAAATAATCGATTGGGCTTTGAGGCCATTTGGTATCATTCACTTTGGGTAACTGTGTTTTTTGAGGTGCTGTAAATGCCCAATGAGGTTTGTATTTTGCTCCTTGTTTAATCCACTTCTCAATCAAAGTAATTTCTTGCTCGGTCAATTTAAGATTTGAGTTTAACGGAGGCATTATATCAGCAGTATCCTTTGTAACAATACGCAACCATACAGCCGACTCGTGGGGCTTGCCAGGCACAATAGCATGAAATTTGGGGTTATCCTTAAGACCAGCATAGGCGGCCTCTTCGGTATCTAGTCGTAAATCGGCTTCTCTTTTGTTAGCATCCGGTCCATGGCATTGAAAACAACGATCGGAGAGAATTGGGCGAATATGATAATTATAATCTATCTCACCCGCAACCACATCGGTGGGCACACTGTTTCCTGTCCTCAGGAAACAAGCCGTGGTGATACAACACATAGACACGAAAGAAATTACTAAAAGCTTGTTATTCAACAAGTATGTCAAAAGTTTGTTGTTCATGAAATGACAGAAATAACTTGATATCGAAAACCCTTTACAAATCAGAAAGGCTAAAACAAGATCGAAATACCCAAATAGTTTTTTAGATAAAATTAAATTTCATCTGGGAATTGTAATACTGTTCTGTCCTGAATCAGCTTTATTATTGGGAGGAAGGAAAAAATTATGGAAAGAGCAAAGATTGGATTTTAGTTTTCAGGCAAGAGGATTTAG
>NZ_JBMLSD010000030.1:0-6067 GCF_049240685.1 Flectobacillus sp. | reverse complement strand
TTAAAACTGTTTTTAAACATTCATTGAAAAAGTCTAAATACCTTTTCTCTTTTTGCTCAGTAATCAGAAATTTTCTAAAAAACACTTATACTTCTTTAGCGTGCGGTACAAAAATGCTCTTATGAAATTGTGACAACTTTTTGCCGAGCGCCAATCCCCGATAAAGTAAATCTAATTTTCATTGCCCGACGATTTGCTCGGAATATCGCTGGTTGTATTTGCTAGTTTTTTGTACTTATTAGGAAAAAAATAATTAAAGCTTTTCGAATAAAGGATTGACATCCCTCCCGAAGTAAAGGTCTGATATTGCGTATTCAAAGTACCTAAAATAGAGGTCTGAACATTTCGGTTATAGGTTTTCAGACGTAGGCTTCCATCCCGCTTGATAAACCACTCGAGCGACCAGTCACCAATCAATGACAATGCATTTGTTTGATTCAAAGCAGTCGTAAAACCTCCACTTCTTGTAATCCTAAACCTATCATTGAAGTTGTAAGAAAAACGCAACTGTAGGTTATTAATCAAATCCTGATTTAATCCACTGCCATTGAAAGTCAGGTCTACATTAAGGTTTTGGTCAATTTTTGAAAATACGTTACTCAATTGATTAGAAGCCAATTCCATCAAGTTATTTACCAAATTTACCGAAGCAAAAGCCGCTGCTGAATTAGACACCATTTGCCCCAACAACAATACATTACTTACCTGACGATTCAGCTCTTGCTCATCGGTACGAATACGGTTTTGGAAAGCAGTCACTCCCGAATTAAACTCAGGGTTTTGAGGATAGTCATGAAGTTTTAAATCAAAACTAATAGCTGGCTGTAAAAGTCTGTCTTTTAATTGAATAATTACATCTACAGGATATCGACGCGTAAACTCGGGACGATTTTTGTAGGTTGCCGAGCCGCTTGAGACGGTATCAATTACCGAGCCTAAATAGTTGACATTTTGGGTATAGGCGGCTTTAATATCAAGCATTGCCTCATAAGGATTTCCAGACCAGCTGATACGACTTCCTCTTTGGATTGAGAATTTTTTATTGATAATATTCTGGAAAGTAAAAGTATAATCTCCTCTATCTAGGGCATAGTCGCCTGTCATACTGAAATCGCCCTTTGTATCTATTTTCAAATTAATCTTTCCAGCTCCATAAGCTCGCATAATATCGCCTGTTTGCTTATCGAACTGCACTTCGCCATAAGCATCTGGTGTAAATTCGAACTTAAAATCCATACGAATACGGCTCGAAGTATCCTCTTTTTTCTTCTTTTCGTCTTTTGAATCTGTAGGATTTTTTGCTACTAAAAACTCTATTTCTTCTTGGCTGCCCGCATCTTCGGCGTTATCGAGAGGAATATAGAGTCGAGTTCCTCTATCGCTTATTAAATTGGCATCGATTACAATATTATTGAATGGTCCTTCTATGGCTACTTTACCACTTGCGTAGCCTGTGCCATAATACAAGTTATTGTCGCGTTTGGTGGTGTTGAGTAATTTAAAACGCGAAAGTTGTAAGTTTAGCCCCAAAGAAAAATTATTACTACCATCATAAAATACCCCTCCCATCAACGACGCCTTGTTGCCTTCGTCATCGTAAACAGTCATCTTTTTTGCAAAAATCTCATCTACATCAAAATGAATTTTATCCTCAAAATTCAAGGTAGTTTTAAGATAATCAAAGAACAAAGACCCTTTTTTTACCTCTATAACGCCATTAAAAATTGGGTGACGAAGATTACCAGTAATCTTCAAATCGCCACTTGCGGTACCTTTCAAGTTCGAGAAAACTCCTTTGGTAAACGGCTCCAAAATTTGCAAATTAGTCTGATTCAAATTGGCCGTCAGATTCAAAGAATTAGCCTCCTGCATGGGGTCATAAGTCCCTTGAAACTTCAAAATCTGATTGTTTAGTCGCTCCAGACCATAATCGAGTCTGACGATATGGGCTTCTTGATCATACACACCAGAACCTTCAAAATTACCAATTAAGAAATTATCCAAGGTCAGCCCCTCTATTCTTAGTTGTGAATCTGCATTAATGTGTTTATATACCTCTTTGAGTGTTACATCGGCATCAACGGTGCCACTGATATTGAGTGCAACGATGGGAGCTAAGGTTTCTAAACTAAAGTTTTTAGCCTTAAAATTCATAGTCTCGGTAGAATCTTCCGAAATCTTCCCATCTAGGGCTATGAATTGGTCGTCGTTGGCAATCGTAAAATTTTGAGCGCCTAACTCTTTACCTACAATTGTCACCAAATTTTCAGGATTAATTTGCCAACGTTTGTCTAGTACTTTGACCTCCGATTTATTGAACCTCAGTGATATTCCTTGTTCCAAAAAGCCCAAAGACCCATTTAGTTTAGCTTCATTGGTCGTATTCTGTTGGCGAATTTTACTAGTAAACCTAATACTGTTATCGTCGCCCCATGAGGCTTCTAAATCAAACTTTTCGGTAGGCTCAAGCACGCTAATTTTCTGCTTCTGCGAATTCAAAATCACCGAGGCCAATACAGCAGGCGAATTAAAAAACTTAGAGGAGTTGAGGTCGATATGACTTCCATAAAACTGATAATTTTTACCCAAAATCAATGTATCTATCGACGACTCAAGCGAAAAAGTGGAAGTAGACCCAATTCCGAACGACCCCTTAAATTGCGTATTTTTAGAAATTTTCCCTTCAGGATACACCAAAGCCATGAAAGGATAAAAATCCTTCAAGGTTAGCAGATAATCGACATTATAATTGAGAGGCACGAAATAGGGCTTTTGGGCATAATATTCCTTTCTTTCTTGTTCGTTCCCTACAAAATACAAAGAATATTCTTTTACCAACTGTAGTAAATCTTGGGTGGCTTTAGAGGGCAAAAATTTACCTTTAAATGCCACATCTGCCTGCGGTGATTCGAGCGACCAAATACGCTCTTGAGGTAGTACCTTCGAGGTAAATCTTACGGTATCTACATACAAATTTCGAGTATTGTATCCCAATACAGTATGATACAATAAGGCGCCCCCCTTCAGTTTATCAACATTGATGCCTTCAAATTCTACATCCAAAAAAGTAGAAATACGCCAGTCATCTTTGGTAAAGAACAAATTACGAAGATTGGCCTTACTAAGCTTCCCAAATAAATCTACTTGCTCTTTTTGATTTCTTAGGTCAACTTTTCCGTAAAGATTAAACACCAAGTTGGTGTCGTTCACAATCACTCGCCCATCAAAAAGCTGCTTGGCTAATTTGCCTTTGACATAAACATTTTTGTAATCGTATTTATTAAACTGTAAACTATTGATATCGCCATCAAATTGTAACTCTGAATCTTTCCAACTAAATCCACGACCTTCTATTTTGCCATTGAGTGAAACATTCCCCAAAAGGGTTTCTTCGAGCAAAGTACCTATCTTAAATTCTTGCGCCTTTACCAGACCCGAATAAGTAGATTTGGTAGACTCTGGCCTGAGTACCATGCTCACATCCACATCTAATTTGCCTAACTCCGATTCGAGTAAACCTGTGGTCTTAAATTGAGAAATAGTACCCACGAAACTTCCATCAAAATTGACATAACCAAATTTGCGGATAGCCTTTACAGGCTCTGAGCCAATATAATTTTGTAAGTCTTCTACTTGAACATGCGACTTTTTCATCGCCAATTTCATATCTGCCTTCGAAATAGAGGGAAGTCCTTTAAAAGCAAAATCTCCAGCTAATTTTGATTTTTTACCAAAGTATAAATCAAAATCCTGAAGCTTGAAATCATTAACGGTGCCATCAAATTTTCCATTCAAATGATACGAATCTCTAAATTCATACATATCATTCACAAACCTCCCTAAATCATCTGAGGTTACATACGTTGAATCAAAATTTGCCCGCATCCTAACTTTAGAGTTCCAATGCTTAAAGTCCTTTTGAGACTTAAAAGACATCAAAATCTGGTTTTTGACCGTCGAGTTATTAAGCTTTAATAATAAATTATCAAAGCGCATTTGCGTATCCGAAATCAAGAAATTGGTCGTTAACTCTTTGATTCTTGTATTTGAAAAACGATCATATCCTTTCAAAGTCGTTTTGAAACTTACGGTATCCCGAATCAGCGTAAAATCATTGAGATGAGCTTCGAGCTCATGAAGCGTAAAATGATAATGGTCGAAGGATTGCCGACTATTCAAATAAGGCTCAGATTCATCGTTTAAGGTAAAAATACCATCCTGAATATCCGCCTCTCGAATAATAAAAGGTGAAGGTTTATGATTTTTGGGCCGTGGTTCTTTCGAAGCCGTAAGCTTGTTGATACGGCGAATAAATTCATCGATATTCAAATCGCCCTTTTTATCGATGACCAAAACCACTTTTGGACGAAATAAGCGAACATAATCGAGCACATTTTGTGTACTATCTTGCACCAAACTTTTCAACTGAAAATCTACATCGAGTTTTTCAATATCAATCATTTGATAGCCTTGATAATCTTTTACACGTACACCTTCGAGTGTAGCTTCGTCAAAAAAGTGAATCATCACTTTATCTACTTCAATGGGATATCCCAATGCAGTCGATATTTTTGGGGCAAAGTACTGAGCAAGCTTTGTTTGTACATACGAAGTACGCAAAACCGACACTAGCAATACAACCAATATCATGACCCCTACTAAAGCATAAAGGACAGTTTTGGTTGATATTTTTAGTGCGTTGAAAATCATTTACTCTAACAGGTAATCGGGGTTAGGGATCTTCTTTGTGGGCGCAATGACCGAAGATTCAAACTATGAGATCGATTTGGGTGTTATGCTTTTAAAACGAAACCGAAGCAAAAGCCGTATATTAAGTTTAAAGATGTTTGGAAGAATAGCCTCTTGCTAGGACTAATCAATGTTAACCAGCTTTAAAAATGATTGGTTATCTTTGTAAAAAAATTTGAAACATGACCATTTTAGCCATAGAATCCTCTTGCGATGATAGCTCAGCAGCCGTTATTATTGATGGCAAACTTCATTCCAATATTGTCGCAAGCCAAGCAATACATCAAAAATGGGGCGGCGTTGTTCCCGAACTTGCCAGTCGTGCCCATCAGCAGCATATTGTGCCAGTTGTAGCAGAGGCTTTAGCCACAGCGAAGATAACAAAATCTGACCTAAATGCCATAGCTTTTACACGTGGGCCAGGGCTTTTGGGCTCTTTATTAGTGGGTACCTCTTTTGCCAAAGCTTTGGCGCTTGGCCTCAACATTCCTTTGATAGATGTGCATCACATGCAGGCACATGTTTTAGCTCATTTTATTGATGAACCCAAGCCTCAGTTTCCCTTCCTTTGTTTGACTGTAAGCGGTGGGCACACACAAATTGTATTTGTACGTTCGCCACTCGATATGGAAATCATTGGCGAAACCCAAGACGATGCCGTTGGTGAAGCTTTCGATAAAACAGCCAAACTATTGAATTTGCCTTATCCCGGTGGACCACTAATCGATAAGTATGCCAAAGAAGGAAATCCTTTACGTTTTGAATTTCCGACAGTTGAGATGCAAGGCTTAAATTATTCTTTCTCTGGAATCAAAACAGCTTTTTTGTATTTTTTACAGAAAGAAACAGCAAAAAATCCAAATTTCGTATATGAAAATATCAAGGATATTTGTGCTTCTATGCAACATACTTTGATTAAAATATTGCTCCAAAAACTCAAAAAAGCAGCAAAACAATATAAAATTAAGGATATTGCCATTGCAGGTGGAGTTTCGGCTAATTCAGGCTTGCGTGCCGAATTACAGCGTCTAGGCGATGAGCTTGGCTGGAATGTCTATATTCCCCAATTTCAATATTGTACCGACAATGCAGGTATGATTGCCATGGCAGCTCATTTTAAAGCCGAAAAAGGTGAATTCTGTGGGCAAGAAGTAAGTCCGATGCCACGAATGGAATGGTAAGTTAATATGCAAAATAAAATTTAATTTTTGAGCCTTCGGCTTTCAGCTTTGGGCATTCGGCAAAACATATCTATCGTTACTAAAAAACGTTATTGGTTAGTAGTATATTGGTTACCAGAAGGTGTTCATAATCAAAA
>NZ_JBMLSD010000029.1:0-17957 GCF_049240685.1 Flectobacillus sp. | reverse complement strand
GGCTCATTAATTTACACCATTACTTGTTGTTTTTTTGGAAAAACTCTTTTACAGACTGGTATTCGAGGGTAATGACAAAACTCACGCCTGTTTCTACCACAAAGCCTTCGAGCACCGTTTGGAATTGATTTTTACGGAAAGCTCTAAATCTATATCTCCCATCTTCGGTGAGGCTATAATTAACGGCTACGTTATCGAACACTTCAGTTGGGTTTCTTTGGATTCCGTTGGTATTTTCTAACTCAAAGTTTTTACCTACCTCAACCTTAAGTCGATCATTGAAAAATGCCTTCGAAAGTCCAAGGTTCAAATCCGTTCGTGCAGATGATTGTCCAGCAATAGTACTTTGTGTTGAGTTAAGATTAACACTCAGATTCACACCTTTGATTACGTCGGCTGCCAACCGTTCAAGTTGGTCCGAAAGCAGTTTGCTCACACTTTGTCGAGCAATGGCTTCAGGATTGATTGTTGAGAAAAAGTCGGAAGATTTTTCGGAGAAAAATCTGTTCAGAATCAACAAAGCAAATACCTGTTTGTTATTTTCGGCAATATCTGTTTGTGCCAGATACTTCAATTTGTCATTAATTTTGGTTTTGACGTCGTTGTCGATAGCCAATTGCGTTTTGTCATTCAAGGTAATACTAAAAGAAGTTTCCAATTTTTTCATTGGGCCGTTCAGGTTTAGATTTACATTAAATGGCATTTTCTGACGGTATTGAGATTCGGTAGAACTCATTAAGTCTGAAGGAGAGGCCATCGTTTGATAGATTGCTGTAATGTCGATATTGCCACTCAATGGATCGCCCATCCAAACGATGTTGCTGCCAGGTTTAATTTTGAATTGTTTTTTCAACAATTCAAAAGATAAGTCATAGCTACCTTCAGTAAGCGAGTACATGCCTAAAATATAAGGCTGACCGTTGGAACTGATTCCCGCGTTTAGTTGAGCTTTTCCACGTACTTTGAGATTGTCGCCATTGAGTTCATCAACTATAATGGTCATTTCTGATTTTTCGTCGGCTTCTAATAACAAACTTACCTCCGAAATAAAGCTGGTATTATACTTGGTCTGATTGGTATTAGTAGAATCTTTGGTGAGGGCTTTTTTATTTTTATCCACAAAGACTACCACATCGTTGATGGCCTCTTCACTTGCACTGTTGTCGGGCATCAGTACGAAAATGCTACTTTTCTCAATCAACTTTACGTTACCCTCTACAATAGCTGTACTTGTAGAGCCGCTGATATTCATATTGGCGTCTATAAAAGCTTTTCCATAGAAGAAATCATTGTCTTTGCGAGTAGAATTGAGCACCATAAAATTTTTGGTCGAAATACCCAATTTGTATTCTACCTCTGGTAATTTTTGAAATGTAATTTTACCATTGACTCTTAGTGGCTGGTTGAGGGTATCACTTAGTGTAAAATTTTTAAATTCCATTTCGTGGTTTTGAAAATAGATTTTTTGTTTGTCTATCAAAAGCTTAGTTCCTAGTTGTGAGACATCAAAAGCTACTTTTTCAAAACCAATAAATCCTACAATGTCTGGTTGCTCGTTAGAACCCTTGATACTAATATTTCCATTTAAACTACCATTGGCACGACGCATTTGTCCAAAGCTAAATGCTTGAATAGTTTTGGTGCTTAGTTTACTGATATCTAGTACAAAATTGAGGGGTCTTTTGTCGCCTAATGTATAGTTTCCTATTAATGAAATATCATTTTGGTCATTTTTTAAGGTGGTATTTACCGAAATTTTTTCGGGAGTTTCGTTGTATACATGTGCCACCAAATCTCCGATGGGGGTATTTTGGAAAGTAAATCCCTGCACGGTAACATCCCCCGTGAACGACGGCGATTTCATATAGTTTGCCAAAATGATTTTTCCATCTATGGTTCCATCTGCAATGCTTGAATCTGGATACACGAGCTTGACCATTTTATGCAAATCGATTTTTTGGGCAAGTATTTCTAGTGGCGCATTTGGTGCCATTTCGGGGGTATGAATCTGCAATACTTGCTCTTGATTTTGAAGTGCAAAATTACTAACAATCAAACCCGCTTGTCCGTACTGTATAAAACCACTTTCTGCTACTTTCCAAGGCTCATAATTTAGTTTTAGTCCATTTGCTAGCAAACTTATCCGAAATTGGTCTGAAAAATTAGCTACTTGCCCAGCAACACGATGGTGTTCTTTTTGAAGAGAGTCTAATAAAACAAGGTTAAACTGTGCTAAATCGTCGTTGACTTGACCATCAAGTTTAGTTTTAAGCATTTGGAAAGCATTAAAGCTTAACTTGTCTAAGCTTGTCTGATAAGTAATTTTATTGGAATCCGATACCATATTGAAAGCAATTTGATGAATACGGATAGTGTCGTATTCAACAAACGGAACAGCAATATCCAATTGCATGGTATGTCCTGCTTCGTTGCTCAATTTAGCATTAAAGCTTGTAGAATCAAGTCTTGTCAAACTTGGGACAAAGGCCTTAATGGCTGGATGCCCAACTGCCTTAAGTTTGATAGTAACATCGTAAGGCTCGTTGATAGATTTGGGATTCTGGTTCGGGATTCTAAAATGGCGGTTAATGTCTGAAATGATAATATCAGCTAACTGAACGTAATTGAACTGCCCAAACATTTGAGCCGTCAAGAATGGCGATTGGATGCTAAAGCTATTTTTAGCATCATTGTTTTGTGCCAAAATTTTGATATCATCCAGTGGGATTGGTTTACCGTCTTGTGTAACTACGGCTTCATCAATCGTGACACTTCCATTGAGTTTGGCAGGATTAGTATTGGTCAAATTTATTTTTACTTGTCCTCTGACAGCAATATCATCGGGGTAAAGATGAAGGTTCTTGAGTTTGAGCTGTTTGATGGCTAAAGTACCTTGAATTGCCGGGTATTCGCTGGCAAGATTGGCCTTTGCTTGTAGGTTGAAATTAGCATTAGGGTCTTCAAAAAGAGCACTAATTTGAGCTTCTTGATTACGAATCGTCGTACTAAATTGTAGGTCTTTGTAGTTGTAACCTTTAATCACAGCTTGCTCGATTTTTCCCTTTATTTCGGCATCCATCGTTTTAGGATTGGTACCTTTTCCATGAAAATCTGTTACTAAGGTCATTTGACCATATTGCTCAGGCTGCTTAAGAAGTTTGCCTAAGTCAAACTCTTCAAGTGCTAGTTGCCCATCATATTGTTGTTTGTTCGGAATCGTTATATTAACTAATGTTCCTTTAAATTGAGCTTTTCCTAAGTTTGAAACAATTTGCGTATTGATGTTCAAATTATTGACTTTTCCATCGATAGCACCTCGAAGCGATACTTTTTCTGGTAGTTCTATGTCAGGAGGAAGCATTTCCTTCGGTACGATTTTCTGGATATCACTTTTGGTAAGCGACACCTCATCAATCCCAACTTTTACCTGCGCTTTGTCTACAGAAGGTAAGCCCATAATATTACCATGCAATAAGATTTTGCTATGGTCAAATCCTTGGATAGACAATCCTGCAATACTCAAATTATTTACAGTCCCTGTTGCTTTTCCCTCAAAACGCAATACTTCTTGGGTATTGCCAGCCAAAGGTGGTGTTTGTGCCAACTGCGGTGCCAGCAAAAGAATATCCGAAAAGGCTAGCTTACTATTCTTAAGATTTACCAAAACTCGGGTAGCTCCCATATTTTTGCTCAATTGCTCGAGCGAGCTGTAGCTCAGACTTAGCTCATCGCGGATTACACTCCTTGGCGTTTGAATCGTAAGTTTTTTAAGAAATGCTTTTTTATCGGTATAGGCAAAATCAGTTTGGAATTTTTGTAAAACAAAACCGCTTTTCTCTTTCATCGAAAGATTTTGAAGCCAACCTGTAACTCCCTTGGGAGAATATTGAATTCTTTCGGCGTCGATATCAAATGGTGTAATTCCAATATGGGCAGGGTCAAGGCCTTTGCTTTGACGTGGTTTCCCAAAATCATCATAAGCAATGGTATTGTTCTTCATCAAAATTTTCTGAACGCCAAATGTCCATCCTTTTTCAGGAGTTTTGCTCGTAGTTGTTGGAGAATCAACTGTTTTTTGAGATTTGGGCACAGGTTTAATACCTACCTTAACGGAGGAGTTATCCAAATAAAAAGTTTTGAAATGAACGATTTGATCTATCATCGAAAACTGATCTGCTTCAGCACTTGCTTTGGCTATACGACCTTTAGCAGAAAGACCTCCAACTTGGTTGGTAAAATCATATACAATATCGTCGAGATTGATTTTTTCGAAACTAAAGTTTACAGGGCTAGCATTAGTATCAGGCGGCGAAACTTTCAAAGCTTGATAGGTTTTTACTTCAAAATTTGCGCCTTTAAGTTTGGCATTGGCCAACTGGTAGGTTGATGAATTAAGGTCAATTTTTTTGAAAGAAGTTTCAAAAGATTGAAATGCTACATCGGCATCAGTTCCAATCACATGGTCTTGATAAGTAACATGAATATCGTTTAGGCTCACCTTGCCAATATTCATCAATAAATTACTGGTAGTGGTATCCGTTTTTGCGGGTGTATCGTTGGGCGAAGCAAATGCCTTGACAATATGGTTAAAATTGAAAGTGGTGTCGGGTAAGGTTCTTTTGATTTTTGCACGAATTCCCTCTAGTTCGATTTTATTAATGGATACTTTGCTTTTGAGCAAAGCAAACATATCTATATCCACATATAGCTTTTGAGCTGCGACGAGGGTATCTTTTTGATTATCAGCAACAAATACTTCGTCAAGTTCAATCCAATCGGGAATGTGGTATGCAATACGTTTGGCCGTTACTTTTGAGCCAAACTTATTTTCTAAGAATTTGGTAACTTCCTTTGTTACAAGAGTTTGTCCGCTGGGTGATTGTAAATACACAACTGTTCCTATAACAAATAGGAGAAGGATAGCAATAGTAAATAGTATTATGCGGATATATGATTTCATAGAGTAGGGTAAAAAACATTATGAGTAGTATTTTATGACTCAAAATCATAAAAGAACTACTCATAATGCTCAGTCAAAAAGCGAATGTGTTGTACTACTTTACAACTTATTTTTTGAACACGCTAGCTTCAATTTTATCATTGAAAGTAACAGTGGTAGTTACTTTAGTATTTCTTTTTTCGATGGTGCTAAAATAAGTAGACGCACTAGGATAACTAATTCCGTAAGGAGATTTGGTATATGTGGTAAACTCCTGAGTAATCTCTTCTCCTGATGCCAAATTTGTTTTCATTTTTGTCAGAAGATACGTGGTAGCGTCAAAGAACAAGTTGTATTTTACATCCTTGCCAGATAATTCAATTTGATGTACAGGCTTACCATTATCAGCTTTCAAGCCTACGTAGGTTGCAATATAACCTTTTTTAGTGTAATTGATAAATGGAAGCAGAACATCATTCATTTCTCGTTTGAGATTGTTTTTGTCCTTATCACTCAAATCCTTTGTTTCATAAACTACGTTTTTATCAAGGCTTCCAGTAGGTACTCTAAAATACGCCTCAGTAGGGTTTGCTCCGTAGATAAAGTTTCTTTTAAGGATGGTCTTTGTTTTTAGAATACCCTGACCCGTCACCGAAACTTTGATTTCTTGAGTAAAATCTGTGGGTGCGTTAGCAACAAAAGCCTGATTTATCACAAAGCTATCGACTCCCTTCCACAATTCAGCACCTCCAGTGGCGCTGTAGTATCTATCAAAAATTTCATCTGCAGTTTGAGCTTGGACCTGTAGAATAAGTGCAAAAAGTAGTCCAAAAATAAAGCTAATTTTTTTCATAAAACGGATTGTTTAATATGTCTGTAAATGCGGTATATATCTTCTAATTTATTTGATAAGATTTCTTCAATAGCTAGACAGAAACCTGATCAAAAATCGAGAATATACAGTTATATAACAAATTTTACGGTACAATATTTTAAATGTCACTATAAAATACCTTACTCTTAGACAAGAAATTGAGTGTAAGGTTCAAAATAAAAATTCAGGTTAGAATTTTCTTGAAAAAATCCTAACCTGAATAGTACTAATTATAAGACCTATTCGCTCTTAAGTTTGAGTGCAAAATTGCTTGCGCTAGGCAACAGGCAAAGGGTTTCAGAATGGGCTTTTGTCCAAAGCTCACTACCTATAGCTTAAAGCAAACAAATTTAAGCTTATTTGAATTTGGCATAAAGAGTGATAACATCAGAATTTAGGCCATTAGAACGCATATAATGACCATAACGTAACTCTAATGAAGCCCAGCTTTGAATACCGAATACCCCATTGGGTGGCATAATCCTAATGCCTGTTCCTACCATATTACTATTGAGTTTTGATAAATCATAATCACTGGTATAATACTGGTCACTCAACTTGTGGGCTCCATAAGTCGCAAAGTAGTCTGCCGCCGTTTGCGTATAATAACGATAATATGGACTTAGGGTCAAGAAAGGCGTCATTTTTATAGGAGTTTCAAGCTCAAATGTATGGGCTTTTATACCCCAGTTATCCTGATAATAACGATAGAATGTACGAATAACAACTTTATTACCAGCAAAGTAATTCAAGCGAGCCCCGATGGGTAGTTTGAAACGAGTATCAGGCAACTCCTCAGATTTAACAGTTCCATCTGTAAAATATACACGTTGGTATTTTGTAGCCAACAAACCTGCTTGGTAGGCTGGGTCAATTGTTAACAATACTTGCATTCTTTTGTTGACAACCTGCGCCAACGAGAACGATGAACTGTAAGAGTTACGTGGTTTGTGATCTACAGGATAGGGGTCATTTTCGCCACCCGAGCCGTAGAAGTAAAATGTTCCATCGGCACGATATATCGTTCGAAGTTCGGATGGTAAAATAACTTTCCAAGTATCGAAGAACGCATTTACTTTAGCACTAAACTCACGGTTACCATCTTTTGAAGTTTTAGAAAAGTTTAATCCTGTACCATAAGATTTATAATCATATTCGGTAGAATAGGAGGCAACCGCACCAAAGGTTGTACCTTTTTTAGCATTATTTACACTCCAAGATAAAGAAGGATAAATACGTTGATCGGTCATCGAAGCTGATGAAACCGTATAGGGGTCAATTTTATCAGAGGAGGCCGAAGAGTAGGCATCTACGCCCAATTCGAAAGTAAAGAAATGTTGGCGAGATTTGCTATCCCATTTCGAAAAACGAATATCGAAGGTATTGCCAAAGTCTGTAAGTTTTTCGGTACCAAGGCCACCCGTCACCGCCGAGTTATTTCCATCTTGATGGTAATAACTTGAAACGATGTTTATTTCTTCGACTTTTAATTTTCTACTTTGGTAATTACTTGTATCGCTTGTTTTTTGAGCGGATGCACTAAGTACACCCATATATAAACCTATTGCCAGCGTAAGCTTTTTCATGTGTTAACGTATTTAGTGTAACCGAACCAGAAAGGAGTCTTGGTATTGCACGCAAGCACTATTGTTGGTATTACACATTTGGTAAATGATTTTGCCTGTTAATTGCGTATCTGAATGAAGAATTTGAACTGCTTGTGTAAATCGTGCTTTTTTCTCAAAATACACTACTTGTCCTTTCCAAAAAGAATCCCAAGATTTTTGTGGATTCACCGAAACTAGCCCGCCTACCAGCCTAAAACCAGCTTGTGGTTGAATAGACAAATAGGCAGATTTGGGCCCAGGTATCACTTGGCGTTCACTGGCATAAAGTTTCCACTGAGGAAATATCTGTGCCTCGAGGACTAGTTGGATAATTTCACCTTTTTGGGGATATTTTTTTGTGGTGGATACCGAAAACTTAGCCCGTTTGGTTTGCGCACTTACAGGTAGTGATACAATCCCAAAGACGAGCAATAGTATTTTTGAGAAATGGCACATCTTAGTTACATCCACAGCCACCGCCAGTTTTACCTCCGTTGGCGCCTGAGGCACCTTCACGATAAAGTTGAAAGTTTTGTTCAAATTTGACTACCTTACGAGAACTCAATTCCATGTCAGAATCATTGATATATGCCTTTTGGTAAGGCTTTACTGTTTGGCAAGCACTTGTTGCCAAACTACCTATCAACAGCCATGCTGCTACTTTTAAATTACCACGAGTTAGTTTCATACTGAGAGTTGATTTGTTTAAAAATATCAACAGAAACTTTGGCAATGGGCGAAAAGTTGAAAATTGTAAAACGGACAAGCTTTTATTTTAAGTTATCACACAAAATAAAATTTAATTTTTGAGCTTACGGCTTTCAGCTTTGGGCATTCGGCAAAAGGTCTTTATTATTTCATAAAAAACTTCTTTTTTCCTTTAGCTTACAGCTTAAAATCTTAAATCTAATGCTGCACGATGACTTACGAATAAATAATTATCAATTTTCGAGCCTATACCATTATTTAATGTTAATATTTTGTGAGGTATAAATTTTGTTTTGGTCATCAATAATAATACAAGCAATTTGTCGCATCTGATTGATTAAATCGAGTCCAACACGTATGCCCATAACCATAATTGGGGTAGCCATAGCGTCTGACAGTTCGGCGTTTGGACTGATGATTGTCACACTTTGAATACCTGATACGGGCAAGCCTGTTTTGGGGTCAATGGTATGAGAGTATTTTTTTCCATCAATCATAACATACTTTTCATAGTTGCCAGAGGTAGCTACTGCCACATCGCTAATGGATAAATACGAAAATGGACCTTCGTCGGCTTGCGGATTGGCAATACCAACGGTCCATGGGTTACCATTAGGCTGGTTTCCCCAAGTTGTGAGGTCGCCAGCTGCATTAACAATCCCACTTTGTACACCCAGAGATTTCAGTAACTGTTTGGCTTTTTCGGCTGCAAATCCTTTACCAATACCGCCAAAACCGATACGCATTCCTTTTTCTTTCAAAAACACACTATGCTTTGATGGGTCAAGGATTACATTTTTGTAATTAATCAAACGCACAGATTCAAGCGCTACTTCTTTGCTCGGTAGAGATTTCATGTTTGTGTCAAAATTCCATAAACTTTTATCAATGGAGCCGTAGGTAATATCAAAGGCTCCTTGTGTGATATCAGATATACGTTGAGCACGAACAATCAAATCAAAAACCTCTTGGTCGACTACAACAGGAGCTATTCCTGCCATGGCGTTGATGCGATTGGTTTGGCTTTGGTCGTTAAAGGTGGTCAAAAGTCTTTCGATTCGTCTGATTTCTTCAACAGCCTTGTCAATACAATGATTAGCGCGGTTGGCGTCGTCGTCGACCACGCTAATTTCAAAATAGTTACCCATCAAACGATGCCCTTGCTTGTATACTTCAACCTGTGTCGTTCTCATATTATTGAGCATTCGTAATCTTATTAATTTGAGCAATAAAATCTTCGGGCGAGGTATTGGTATATCCATCCCAAGCCTTTATTACTTTACCATTGGAATCAATCAATAAGGTAAAAGGGAATTTTCCTTCGGGGTTGTACTTTTCGGCTAGTGCTTCGTTGTGCTCTGTTTGCTGAGCACTAAGTTTATTTTTTGATAATCGAGGAAAATCCGCGCGAACCAATACTAACTTTTCATTAGCAAAATTTTGAAAAAGATTAGTTTCGAAAACATCTTTTTTCATTCTGATACAAGGCACACACCAGTCAGAACCTGAAAAATTGAGAAGAATGTATTTGTGTGATTGCGTTGCCTCTTGTTTGGCAGAGGCAAAATCTGTTTTCCATTCTGAGGCAAAGCTTAGCAGAAATGAGATAACTAAAGCACTGATCATTTTCATATTAGCCTAATTTTTAGATGATTTTGTACCGTATCCAACCATCGAAGTTGATACTTTTTTAACTTTCTATGAATAAATACGTAAAGAGTTCCCAGAAAGTTCTGTTTTGTACACACTTAATCCTGCACTGCCATAACTATTAAGCCCAGAACCTGTAGTGCTAAAGCGTGCGCCATGTTCTGTACAATAAAATTCGTTATTAAGAAAGACTACTTTTGTTCTGGCTTCGTGCGTACAAATATGCGAACCTGCCACATAAGTACCTTGAGAAGTACGTGCAACCACAACATTATTGCTAATGACGTACCCGCCATTTGTTTTTAGTGCGGCATTGGAGCTTGCTGTCAGGTCGAGTGTGAAATCTACACTTCCGGGTGTCGTGATAGGGGACAAATCAGAGCTTTTGCTACAGGCAGTTAATAAAGTCATAAGGGCTGCTCCGCCAAATCCTGCTTTTTTTAGAAATTCGTATCGTGTCATTGTTTAAAATGGTTAGTAAATGGACTGAAATAAGAGTATAAATTTTGATTCTTAAGTAATTGTGCAAAATCAGATTTAAGTTTTGTGTTTTAGGGACAAGGCCACAGGCACAAGGCAAATAGTGTTAAAATGTTTTTTTAGTAACGATAGATATGTTTTGCCGAATGCCCGAAGCTCAAAAATAAAATGTAAGTACCTCTAGGCTGTAAGCCGTATGCGTTAGGTAAAGAGTGCTAAATTTTATTTTTTATGAAATCTAACACTCTTTGCCTGTTGCCTTATGTCTAAAATAAAAAACTTAAATCTGATATCGCTCAAAGCCAAAAGCTATAAAATGTGATTGAATTTTCCACCCTAAGTCTAGTGTCGAAACCTATGAAATTTCTAAGGTATTTCCATTAACGGTCACAGTATATACTGTTAAACCCTTGGCACCATAGCTATTGAGTCCGACGCCTGTAGTGCTATATCTGGCTCCGTGTTCAGAGCAGAAAAATTCACCATTTACGAATGTTACCTTTTTCTTGGGTTCGTGGCTACACGTTTGAGTAGCTGCTACATACGTATTTTGAGCTGTGCGAGCCACTACTATGCTATTCACGATTACATATCCACCACTATTTTTTAAAGCTGCATAAGCTGTAGCTGTTAGGTCAATAGAGGCCAAAACAGTAGAACTTGATGTGGCCGATCCAGATGTTGAACCAGAGGTACTCCCCGAACTAGAAGAACTACTGCTCGACGACGAGCTAGTGCTCGAAGATGGAGTAGGGTCGTTGTTGGTTTGGCATGAAGCAAGCAATGCCATTAATGCGCCTCCCTGAAAGCCCATCGATTTTAGGAATTCATAACGTGTCATTGGATGAAAGATTGTGTTAAATAATATGGTTAGTATAAAATGGAAAGCAAGTAGGTTCAAAGACTATCTAATTGTATTTTTTAAGTAGTAGGAAAGATTAAATTAATAGTAAATCTGAGGTGAAAATTGACTATAACCATTTGATTATGAGTGTCTTCGTGTGACCAATATACTATTAGCTACTAACGTTTTCCTACTTATTAGTGCAGAATTAGATTTAAGTTTTTTGTTTTAGGCAACAGGCACAAGGCAATTTTTAGTAACACTAGATACGTTTTTGCCGAATGCCCAAAGCTGTAAGGCTACAGCATAAAGCCTAGAGCTGAATGCGAGTAAAGTTATTTTAATTTTATCCACTTTCTTAAAATGTCAAAAAGGAAAACCTTATAAAAGCAATGCAAAAAATTTGAAGATTTCATCCATAAAATCCTACGGATGAAATCTTGAGGCTATTTTAAACTAGGGGGTGTTGTTCTACCAAGTCGAAAAAATAAGTTGGATTTTTTTCTGATGATAATTCTTTCAACTCAAAAGTCAATTCTTGGTTAGCAATTGTGATAGCCATCTGAAAACCTTTAAAAAGCTGTAATCCAAGTGTTTGTTTGCACCAAAAACAACACTGAGAAAGCTTTTGCACAATTTCCTCATAATGAGGTCTTTGTGGGGTTTTGACCGTGTAAATGGTCCTGCTTTCGGTTAAATTCATAATTATTTGTTAATTAATTTGGGGAGATAGTTTTTGATCATAAGTTTCTCGTTCCTCATCGGATTATCGGCATAATTTTCACGGGTGGTGTAATTCAATATAGTTCTTGGGCTCTGACGAGTGGCGTTGGTACTTGGTACAGCCACGCCCATTACTGCTAAAGCTTTAGTCATCAAAGGTTCATAATCGTTACCTAATGGCTGTAAAGGTAGAATATTGTCATCTACAGCATAGGTGGGTGCAATACCGTTTATGTTACCGTATTCTGATTCTCCATTTGCATTTTTTGTGATACCCAGCATCATGTAGATACCCCACTTCCAACGTTTTTGGTCGTCGGCTACCAGTGTTCCAAACAGATTTTTTCCGTAAGTATGCTCTCCAATTGTAATTACCTGCATGTATGGCTTTAATCCATTTATTACCAGCTCACTAGAGGAGGCTGTTCCGTTAGATGTAAATATAAACACACGGTTTAGACTATTGCCGATATTATTTTTTTCACTTGTAAAATAGTTGTTAAATATATTGCTTCCGTATTGCTTCGCAAAATATGTTTGATATTTAGTATTGTACTGATCTTTAAAAAAAATCTTATTAGTACTCAAATTACTGACAATCAGAGATGCCAAGGTTGTGGCACTGCTAATATATCCTCCGGGATTAAATCTTAAATCGACTACAAGTTCGTTTACTCCTGCTGATTTGAAATCGGCAAATATACTGCGTAACTGATTATCATATTTTAAGGTATCACCAGTGTCTAATCCTGGAACAAATTGATTATAAACCAAATAGCCAATTGTTTTCCCTGCTGAGGGTTTTTGAATAATGCTATAAAAGGCAATAGGATTTTCGGTAACTTCTGCTTTTGTTACAGATACTGTATTTGTGGTAGCTATTATATTACCATTACTTATACTTCCTAAAGTAAAAGTAACTGTTTCGTTACCCATCAATGACGAAAAATTACTGCTATTGATATTTTGACCATTGATTTTTACAATAATATCCCCTCTTTTAAGGCCAACAACTGCCGCTGGGCTACCAGCGGTTACCTGAGTCAGTACAATTCCAACGTTTGTTTGAGTGTTGTCGAGGTATCCTAACATATACCGTATGCCAAACACTTTTGAAACCCCATTGAACTCTTTTTCAAGCTCATCTACATCGTCGGTTACCATCGAGAACCTATCGATAGTACTGCGTTGATATACCAATTTTTCAAAGAAATCATCAGAAGAATCCGTCAAAGTAAGCGTACTGAGTGCTGGTAGTTGGTCGTACCAGTAGTAGGCGTCCTCCATCATGTCATAAATCCATTGATTAATCTGTTGGGTATCGTTGGTTGGTGTAACAACGGAATCGTCGTTTTTGGAACATTCCGTAAAGATTAACAGACTAACGATGAATACAATTATAGATTTGATGATGTTAAAACGTTGCATACTATTAAATTCTTTAGTGAGTTACATAATGCTTGATTGGGTTTTAGTTGTGTACGAAGTATTTCATTTGCTTTGATAACGTATATCCTATTTCGGAATTTTATCCCAATCTTTTGATTTACATTTAACAAAAGAGTAAGACGCTTTTAATTTTTCCGAAAACCCAAATCTACAGTAGTTTCAAAACCTTCGTACAGTCCTAATGGGTATCCATAATAAATCATGTTTTTACTTACAACGCTAAAAACTTTACACAAAAGCAAAACGTATTTTTCTGAAAGAATGAATCATTTTGCGCATTGATTTCAGCCTGTAAGAAACCATTTTTTATGAACCTTTTAAGTAATCGTGCAAAATTGGATTTGAATTTTCAGGCAGTAGGCAAATAATTTTAAAGTGTTTTTAAATAATCAAAGACTTATTTTGCCGAATGCTGAATGCCGAAATCTCAATAATTTTATTTTGCCTTTCTACTTAATTATCGCATAATTGGAAAAAATATTGATGTTTACGAACCTCAAAGCGATAATGGCGAAGTATCTGACTAGCCAACACTCGGTGACCGAGAGCATTGAGGTGCTTTCCGTCGGCCAAGAAAAAATAGGGGTGTGGTTCTATCACCTCCATTGTTTTAAACCAGTTAAAACCTTGTACTTTACACACATCTCTAAGAGTATCCTCCCCAAGATTTCTTAAAAATTGTGTGCATGGGTTCAAGCCTGGTTGTGGGCCAAGTAAGATTACTCTTTCCTTCACGCGCTGAAGTAAGTGAATTATTATTTTGAGCTGTCGCTCAAAATGTTTAATCACACCAAGTCTTCCCGAACTCGCTATGTTTTTTAATAGCATTCTTTTGATATATGGAAGACAAGGGGTTTTCAGAAAACGTTGCTTCATAATGGCATTTGGTCGATACAATTCTCTCATTAATGCCAAATTGGATGGAACAATAATTTTCTTCCGATACGACTCATCGCTGTCTACCTGATGATTAAACGTATTGTAATTATCTTTTATAAGTTGACCCAAAGGGCGTTCGCCATCCAATTCATCCAGTCCACTCTGAATAATCACTAAGTGATAATTTGATATATAGCTTCCAAGACCTATGAGCGCCTCGATGGTTTTTTCCATTGAAAAATGCACCAAGGTATCTACAACCACCTGCTCATGGTCGAGTGTACTTACACTCTCGGTAAGTACATCGACAAATCCTCTAGATGCAGAGACACCATATCCAAAGACTTGATGCCCCCCAATGACCAAGATTCTCATACTATTTTTGAACTTTTTTCATTATACGTTACTTGCCTTTCTTTTGGAGAGAATGATCAAACAGACCTAATTTTAAGCCAATATTTACCGAAGGTCCGCCTATCTGATTGTAATCTAATGAACTAGTTGAGCGGCGATTGTTGACATCCGCAAAACGATAGCTTGCACCCACAAAAACTTTGGCATATTTGAATAGGTTACCCTCTACATTGATACCGCCTTGAGCTACAAAAAAGCGCTCTCCTATGTTGTTTCGATAAGACCCTCCCCAACCTCGTGGCCCTTGGTAGTCGGTATCATAACGGTTGTTGGTTGTGCCCATTCCAATTAATACGGGTACACTAAAATGGAAACGTTTGCTGGGAGTGAAGGTATATTCTACTTTAACTCCGCCATATCTAAAATTGATATCGTTACTATTGCGATATCCATATCCAGTACTATATCCCCCCAATCCGATTGCTAACCTTTGATTAAATAACACCATGGCCGACCCTCCAAATAGCGGACGAACATGCCCATCCAAATAGCTTATTTGTGTTTCGGGAGCAACATAAATTCCAACCTGCTTTATTTTTACAGGTTTAAGACCTTTTAGTATGTATTCGGTTTTGTTCGAGTCTTTTAATGCGACCGTTTGTTGTGCGATAATTTTTTTGCCCGATACTAATAATAGCAGGCTCATAACTACAAGGATTCTTACTTTTTTCATAAAATGTATATACTAAATGGTTCTTGTTCTACAGATTCATACGAAATATTGAGATTACTCATTCTCAATATGTTATTGATTTGAATTCAATAAGTATGACTCTATTGAGTCGACAAAACGTTGCCTAAATTTTTTTTTTTTTTCAGGCAACGAAAATCTACGTTATGCAGTCAGGTAAAATAGAGTAACACTTAATTAGGGAGAATAGGAGTGTATATATCTGTTTTAATTTATAAATTGGAAATTTAGTAGAAGTATTTTGTGGAGGCGAATTGCTGATTTGAAATAGTTTCTCGGTAGTTTTCTTAGAAAATAATCTAGAATTCTTATCTAAGTAATTTCATATTCAACATTATCAATTCTTTTTTACAAAAAAAGAAAAATAGCATATAGTCTGTGCAAATGTTTAACTTAGCTTTATAAAACACGTAAGCCTTTGTTTTTCAGGAAAAAAAATACCGACTTTGACAAAGATGACATTGAAAGCGTCTTGAGAGCCTGCCGAGATCAAAATCCCGAGGCTCAAAAGGTGTTATTCAAGAGTTATTTTAGCTATGCCAAAAATATCTGTCAAAGGTATGCCTCTAATCAGGAAGATGCAGAGGAAATACTTAATGATGGCTTTATGAAGGTATTTCAGAATATCCATCGTTATGAGAATATTCAGTCTTTTAAGGCTTGGTTTCGTACGATTCTCGTCAATACTTGTATTAATTATTATCACAAACGAGAAAAGAATTTGTACAGCCTTGAAGTTGAACATGTTACGATGCCTGTTTATGACGAAAATGTTATCGACAAGATGGCTGCTGAGGATATTTTGGCACTTGTCCAAAAACTACCCACTTCCTATCGAACGGTTTTTATGATGCATGTAGTAGATGGGTATAACCATCGCGAAATTGCCGAAATGTTGGGGATTAACGAAGGTACCTCACGTTCAAATTTTATGAAAGCTCGCTTAAAGCTTCAAGATATGATTCGAACACATTATCCGCACTTATTTTCAGTGGGATTAACGAATAATTTTTATGAAAACTGATCAATTTGATGATTCTATCAAGAAAAAGCTTGATAGTATTCAACCCACATTTCAGGAGGAAGATTGGGACAAATTCCAGGCTTTCGCCCAAGCTCATCAAGTGCCCTACTGGAAAGTGCTTATGAGCAAGCAAGTCATGTATATGGCCGCAAGTATCACCATTGTGAGTCTACTTTTTACCACCTTAACCCAATACTATGCAAAAAAAGATTTACAGCAACAATTACTTTCAGTTACAGAAACAAGAGATAGTCTTTTGCTTGAAAAAGAAATGCTAACTCAGCAGTTAGAACATCAAGAACAAAAGAATACAGAGCTGGCACTTGCCTTGGGTACTAGCCAAATCCAAGAAAAACAATTGAAAGCTTCTGTTCAACGATTGATGATAGATAGGCATCAGTCAGATGAAGCTGATTTTAGCTCGGGCGATTGGAATGTAGCTCATCAGAATTCTTTATCTAAAGGACAAGCAGCAACAGGACGAATAGAACGAGATAATCAAGGAAATTGGATTACAAAAAATACGGATGAATCTGAAGAGTCAATCATAAAAAATATCGCAATTCCAGACTGGAGAATATTGAAAGCTAAAGTGTGGAGGTTGGATTCGACAGATACCAAAGCTCAAATAACTAAAACTAACTTTAGTTACTACGAGCCAGAGGATACGATTCAAGGACCACAACGAATGCGTTTTTCATTGGCCGATGCCTATGTAAGAGCAGGGGTAGGTGGCGTAGTCTCGAATGCTCAATTTGGTGTTGGCGCTCATGTCGAGCTGTTTTTGGACAAAAGGTTGAGTATCTCTGCGGGGATTCAGTATTCGCAATTGGCTTTACAAAAATATCCCAATGATGAGCTTTTTAGAAAAAGAAATGACTTTGACTTCAGGGTTAATTTTGCACCGAAGATTCCATTCGGAGCACAAATCAAAAATATTGAAGAGCAAAGTACTATTGTGCAAGTCCCTCTTCGAATTGGGTATTATTTTCCTCTAAAAGGAGATTTCTATGTTTTAGGAAAAGTAGGCACAGACTTGGATATTTCTGGAACGAGAAGGGTTAATTTTAGCTTTAAGGATAAAAATACCGAGCAAATGCTCAACAACATTAATTCGTCCATCGAAACAAAGTTGTTTAATAATTATATGGTATCGCTGGGTATGGAAAAACGCTTTAATAATTTTTCTATACAAGTTTCTCCTTCTTACACATTTGAACAAAAGAAGGTAAGTTATCGCAAAGATTACGGCTTTGGGGGCGAGCTAAAGTTAAATTATACATTTTAAAAAAGAATCATTTTGAATTTTAGATAGAGGCTAAAGCCTGTCGTCCTTTTCGAGATGGCAGGCTTTTTTGTTACTTTACTATGAGAATCAAAAGAACATGAGTCATTCCGAATCGAGTGAGTTGAGATTGAGTGAATACCTGGCATAACAGCATCAAAAAAAGCGGTCGAAAAAATATTTTTCGACCGCTTTTTTTGTAAAAACTTGGAGAACAATCCCAATCTTAAAAATTCGGGATGACTCATGTTGATAAGTAATTAGGCACAAGGCAACAGGCACAAGGCAAAGAGTGTTAAATTGTTTTTAGTAACGATAGCTTTTTTGCCGAATGCCCAAAGCTGAAAGCCCTAAGCTCAAAAAATAAATTTTATTTTGCTTACTAACTTA
>NZ_JBMLSD010000028.1:0-5002 GCF_049240685.1 Flectobacillus sp. | reverse complement strand
GTCTCAAAAAAAAGTAGAAATAATTGAACAAGTATGCACTGGATGTAGTAGTATGATTGAGTTCATTATCAAAGACATAGATGACCATGCCGTACAAACAAACTGGTTGGTGGTTGAATGTGTTACTTGTTCAGAGTTAAATTTAATTCAGACTGGCAAAAATATTAGGCTACAAAATTTCGGTACGTATCTAATAAAAGAGCAGCTAGATGGAAAGGACTATAACCAGAACAGTGCTCTCGATTACATAGCACATCTCAAGCAAAATCGAAGCTAAACAATTTGTCTATAATGCACTGAAATTATCAGGTATTAACTTTATCCTTTCCAAGCTCATATAACTCCCTTTCCAATGAAATATCTTTCAATTTGCCTCCTGATTCTGATTACATCATGTACATTTGGACAACAAGAAACCTTTGATGAGGTGCTAAACTATTACCAAACTAAGCAAAACTTTAATGGAACGGTACTTGTATCGAAGGGTGGTAAAATAGAGGTTTTACAAGGCATTGGTATTGCTAACCGAGAGACTGATTCAAAAATTTCTAAATTTTCAACTTTCAGAATAGCCTCTATGACTAAAGCATTTACGGCAGTACTGATTTTACAACTTTACGAAAAAGGTAAAATAGATTTGAAGACCCCTTTCGGCAAATATTTCCCGACTTACAAAGGCAATGCAAAAAATGTAGCAACCATCGAAAATTTACTAACCTACAGCTCAGGAATTCCTGACAAAATGGGTAATATTGGCATGCAACCCTACAAGAAGCGGTTGTCTCTTGATGATTTTATAAATCAATATTGTAGTGAAGATATCGTCGAGAAACCAGGGGAGAAAAGTATCTACAGCAATGTGGAGTATATAATTTTGACTAAAATAATTGAGAATATCACCCAAAAATCCTTTTTGAAAGTCCTCCAAGAGCAAATCCTAATACCTTTAAAAATGTGTCATTCTGGATTGATCAGTGATAAATACAAACCCAAGGGGTTAGTAGATTCCTATTCTATCAATGACAGCACCAAAACCTTCAAGAAAGATGAACCGTATTTTGCCGAAAATTTCTTTGGTGCGGGTGCCATGTACTCAAGTGCCGAAGATTTATTCAAATTTGATCAGGGAATCTTTCAAGAGAAATTACTCAGCCCTGCTAACACAAAGCTACTTATCAAACCAAACCCAAAACTTGGAAATGCTGCTTTTGGCGTATGGTACGCCGATGGATATGGGACATTCAACAAACCCTTTATTTATCGCACTGGTGGGATTCTAGGTGCAAACTCAAACTGGATACATACCCTCGAGGACCAGCGCTGCATTATCGTCTTAAATAATACCGATGGGACGAACCTTTATGGCATGTCAGAACAATTCTATTTAGTAAGTAAGGGCCAAAAACCCAGCATGATAAAAAATTAATAAATCTTAGCGAGTCTAAAAATATGATGGAATTTATTCAAGAAATAAAGAATCGAAATGAGGTCTTATTTTATTTTGGTCAAGTCTGCCTTTGGTTTGGAGTTTTATTTTTATTGCTATCGGCAATTTCTCCATTGAAAATCTACGGCATAAGCGCATGGTACAAGCCTCTTAAATTTGCGATTTCATTGGGCGTATATTCATGGACGATGGCATGGTATTGCTATTATTTACCCAATTTTAATTTGAGTTTGTTCAACTGGACTGTTGTCGTTTTATGGAGCTTTGAACTTATTTATATTGCATTACAAGCAAGTAAAGGGCAACTTTCACACTATAACTTATCGACGCCAGTTTATAGCATGCTGTATGGTTTAATGGCCATCGCCGCTACTATGGTTACTCTTTACACTGCCTATATCGGCCTCTTGTTTCTCAAAGATGATTTCCCAATGTTACCGACCTATTACCTTTGGGCAATCCGACTGGGCATTGTACTTTTTGTGATATTCTCATTTGAAGGTTTCGCTATGGGCTCCAGACTTAATCACAGTGTGGGTGCGATTAACGATAACTCCAATATCTGGATTATAGCATGGAGTAAAACGGTTGGAGATTTGAGAGTTGCACACTTTATCGGAATGCATGCTTTACAAATATTACCAATCGTTTCATACTATTTCTTAAAAGATACCAAACTTACAATAGGGCTTGCCCTCATATACGGGCTTCTCTCCATAAGCACGCTTATTCAGGCATTACAAGGCAAGCCTTTTATAAAAAGCTCTATATAATTTTAGTGCTTTTTGGATACTTAATGCTCTTCGGTTCAGTGAGGTATTAGATTAATTATTGACCCGATTTTATTTTTTATAGCTTGTACAATTTCCAAAATATTGAGCTTTCTTTGAATAGAAAAAATTACTTTGTTAAATTGTAGAAAGTTGTCCATCATGAACCTCTAATCTTCAAAATCCAAATGACCTCCTTCAAAACAACAATCACATTTAGCTTATTTACACTATTATCTTCTTGTTTTGGACAATGGAAAACGCAAGAAAATAACTCAGCACCTACCGTTGTTAAATCCTTCAAGACCAATGGTTTAGCGCCAGATTTCGATACTACTTTAGTAAGTCAGTACATCAGAAGTATCTTTCAAGATTCGAGAGGTAATATGTGGTTTGGAACCATAGAAGATGGCGTAGTTCGCTATGACAAAAAAAACTTGCAATACTTTTCAAACTCAGAAGGGTTTATCTCAAATAGCGTTTTTGCCATCAATGAAGACCGTCAAGGAAATATGTGGTTTGGAACAGACCAAGGTATTTATAAGTATGATGGTAAAATCTTTAGAAGTTATAATCAAAAAGATGGACTTCAGCATATAGATATCAGTCGCCGAAGTATCCTAGTGGATAAATCTGGTAAAATTTGGGTAGGCACTCATCGAGGTGTGTATCAATATGATGCCGAGGCTGACCAACAAGGAAAGCCAAGCTTTACTGTATTTTCATTGCTACCAGAAATCAACACAGCTGATATATTTGAAGATAAATCTGGAAATATTTGGTTTGCATCGTCCAATCAAGGCGTTTTTAAATATGATGGAAAAACCATCACAAATTTCAATGAAAAAGCCCTACTGGGAGAAAACTATGCAGGAGGAATTGCGCAGGATCCATCAGGAAATATGTGGTTTGTTTTTAAAAATGGAATATGTAAATACGATGGAAAATCATTTACCGAATATACCGCAAAAGATGGTTTGGGCGGAACGGAGTTTTGGGGCATATTGATAGAGAAATCAGGGATTATCTGGATAACTGCCAGAGGTAGCACCACCAGATTTAATCCATCCATTTCATTACCAAATGCTAAGGCTTTTAGTGTATTTACTTCGGCAAACGGGCTTACCTGTTGTGTCCAAAGCATTTTTCAAGATCAATCAGGTAAAGTATGGTGGGGCACTGGTCAAGGATTGTATAATTTTGACCAAACAAAGTTTTATCAAGTAAAACGAAGCGGCCCTTGGCAAAATTAGGCAGATACTAAAGACAATTTTCGCTGGTGCTGGATTCTCTCGTTGAATCTGGATTCCAATGCTGGTGCTGGAATCCCTCGCTGGTGCTGGATTCCTATCCAGCACCCACCATTTCTTAGGATTCTATCCTAGAGTTGCTTGTCCAAAACTTTCTTACTTTAAATCTATTTCTTTAATTTAGAATAAAAAATAACAATTAAAACTTTATTTATTTGGGTTTAGCTTATGAAATCTCTAAATTAGAAAAGATTTTCACGCTTCTACTAACGTTAAATAACTATACTCCAAATGAAATTGTTTCTAACACTTAAACATTGGCAACTTTTCGGGATTGCCTTTTTACCAATCATCGTTCTTCTTACAACATTGGTATGCATCTTGATAAAAAATGAGACCAATCAACTTTTTTGTTTTTCCTATTTTTACCCAATTTTAACATTATTTTCCCTTGGCAACTATTTGGGATGGTTTTATTCAGTTGGTATTAGTCTTTACCAAAAATTACCCTCTACAGCCAAAATGGGTTTGACACAGTTCAAATTCCTCCTTGTTTTTCCAATTAGTTACATTGTTTTTGGGTATCTAATAATCTCTAACAGGATAGAGTTTAACGAGCCTCACATTGCCCTATTCTTTTTTATTATTCCTTTTCATTTGTTGTCTATGTTTTGTATATCCTATTGTATAAATTTTATCGCTAAGGGACTCAAAACAGTTGAGCGTCAAGAAAATGTAGACCTATTTGATTATTGGGGAGAAGTATTACTCATCTGGTTTTTCTTTATTGGAGTGTGGGTTATCCAACCAAGAATAAATGCCATTTTTCAAAAAGAAACTATAAGATAAATGTTAAGTTAGTGAGTAAAATAACTCATTTTTTATGAACTCTTATCATTATTTATAGCTTTAAAAACTCCATAAGCGAAGGTTAGAAAACTTATCGAAAATGTCGTTAGACTACCTAACAATAACCCAGTAATTAAATTTTCGACCTCATAATTATTTTTGATCACATGTTCCAAATTGAATGAAATGGCCAAAAGCACCCATCCAAAATTAAAAAGACCCCAATGCCAAAAACCTGTCCTATGATTCACACGTTTTCTAGTTTTTTGTAGTATAAAATAGATTAGCGCCATCAATCCTGAAATGAGGCTAAATGAGATGGAGATGGGAAGATATCCTATTACGTAAAAGGAATCGTGTAAGATAATATCAAATGTTCGCGAGGCAAATATAATACCCAAAGCTAACAAAAGCCCAGAAGTAAGGGCAAATAGGGAATGAGGTGTATATTTCATCTAAGAGCATCTTTTGAGGAATTAATAAGACCATGTTGAAATTAGTAATAAATTTCAACATGGGCTTCTGTCTGGAGTTAAGAATGAATAATTTAATAAATAGGTTTTATTTTATTAACAGTCCGTACCTCTGCACAAGGCATTTTAGACTTCAGGAGTTCAATACCTAGCCAAGTTGATTCGACAATTTGGATACTGGATTTAGGCTAAAAGCCTAAGAAAAAATGAGTG
>NZ_JBMLSD010000027.1:45210-52056 GCF_049240685.1 Flectobacillus sp. | reverse complement strand
ATTACTTTTTCAATTCTTCTTCAAACAGTTTAAAAATACGTTTGTATTCGTCCATCCATGAAGTTGGTTCTACAAAACCGTGATCTTCCATTGGGTAGGCTGCTAACTCCCAATTTTCTTTTTTCAACTCAATTAGTCTTTGCGAAAGACGAACAACATCTTGGAAATGAACGTTGACATCGACCATACCATGGCAAATCAATAAGCGATTTTTCAAACCTGCTGCATGATAAATTGGCGAGCTACGGCGGTAAGCAATTGAATCTTTTTGTGGCTCATTCAAAATATTAGCCGTGTATGGGTGATTATAAGCAGCCCAATCAGTCACAGGGCGCAATGCAGCGCCTGCTTTGAATGTGTCTGGAGAAGTAAATAAAGCCATTAGGGTCATAAATCCACCATACGAACCGCCATAAATACCGATTTTCTTAGCATCTACTCCATGTTTTTCTACCAACCATTTAGCCGCATCTACGTGGTCGGTAAGGTCTTTTCCTCCCATAAAACGATAAATTCCTGTACGCCAATCACGACCATAACCTGCCGAACCACGGTAATCAATATCTAATACATCATAGCCATTGTCTACCAAGAAATTATGGAACATATATTCTCTGAAATATTGACTCCACCATTTGTGTGCATTTTGTAAATATCCTGCCCCATGTACAAAAATTACTGCTGGCTTTTTACCCTTTGCGCCTTTTCCTTCATAATAACGAGCATAGATATCTTCGCCATCTCTTGCTTTTATCGTCAACACTTGTGGGTCTCGCCATTTGTATGCCTTAAAATGTTCGCTGGTTGATTGAGTCAATTGCGTTGCTGTGGCTGTCGGTGAATTGTCTTGCAAATACAATTCCCAAGGTTTTGTACTCTCTGAGTGCAAATAAGCTAACTTGGTTTCATCTGGTGACAATACTACTTGATTAGAACCCGCTAGTTTGGTCAAGCGAGTACGCTCACCGCCAGTAACTGACATTTTGTAAAAATGCTGTTCGCCAGGGTGTACTTCGTTCGTGGTGATATAAAAGAAGTTTTTGTCTTTTGAGAGTTGTAAACTTTGAACTTCAAACTTTCCTTTTGTCAATTGTTTCTTTTGATTATTTGACAAATCCACAGTATAAATATGCGAGTAGCCATCAGCTTCTGACTGAAAATACAAAGTTTTTTGATCAGCTAAAAACCCTAAGCTTCCTGTACCAAAACCGATATTTGGTCCACCAATCCATGCTTCGTCATGTTGGCGATCGATAGTTTCGAGTTTGAGAGTAATAGGGTCAAACTTCAAAATCCAACGGTCTTTATTATCGGTACTACGAGCTACCATAACTGCATATTTACTATCTTCAGACCATACTGGACCGCTCATGAGCACCATTCTAGCTTCTGGCTTTTTAGCTTTAGCAGTATCTTTTTTTACTGCATACTCTTTCAAATAAGCAGGTTGGTCATAAATGCCTTCAATACCTTTAGTCGGAATAGAAAGAATGGTATCCTTCGCAATTTGATACACAAAATACTCATAGCTCGCTGCTGGCGCACCCACTTTGGTACGAGCAGGGATATCTTCCGTAAAGCCCGATTCAGTAACATAGTTTGGCACAATCGTAGATTTGCTTCCTGTAGCAGCTTTTACTAAGCGAAAAGTAATATAGTTGCCATCTGGGCTCAAAACAAGGTTGTCGATACGCTTTTCGTCTAGGTAAAATTCTTTGGGACGTTTGGGCAAATCAGCTTTACTGATTTTTTCACCTTCTTTCTTTTTATCTGCACGTTCTTTCAAAATTTCGAACATCGATAATTGATCTTGTTTCAACCATTTATCTTGTTCGCCTTGTTTTGCTTCTGGTTTTTTTGCACCTGCAATAAAATTACTTAGTTGGACGATTTCGCCATTGGAAAGATTGAAGCTAAACAGGTTATTGGCTTTTGTAAAAATAATTTTATCTTCTTTTCCCGAAAACTCCGCATCAGATTCATATTCCAAAGTATTGGTAATCTGGCGTACTGCTTGAGTTTGGGTATCCATCAAAAAAATATCTCCGTTACGAGTAAATACTTTCTTAGATCGGTCTTTGCTATACACGCCAAAAGTAGAAGGCAATCCACGGCGAACGCTAGGCGATACTTTGAAGATTTTTTTGTCAGAAACTAATAAACCATAAAGAGAGTCGGCCTTATTTTTATCAGGATTCCAGTTAAAATAAATAGTTTTGTTATCTTCCGACCAGAAAATATTAGAAGGTAAACTTCCGATACTATTCTTGGGGTCTTGCATGATACTTTCGATGCTTAGTTTTTGGGCAAAAGTCATCGAACAACAGAGGTAAGCAAAAATGAAGAAATAGATTTTTTTCATGTAAGATGAAGCGTTTATTGTTGAGATAAATGTGGTATGGCAGGTACATTTGCCAATACGCATAACAAATTAGCAAAAAAACCTCGGAATCACATAACTCCAAAATTCCCAGAAGTATGTAACTTTACTCCCATGACAGAAATTCCAGCTTTTAAGAAAAATTTGCCTACTCAAATCGCAGTATTGGGTGGTGGCAGTTGGGCTACAGCAATTATTAAGATTTTGTCGGAAAACAACGTTAAAATCAAGTGGTGGTTGCGTCGCAAATCGGATGTGGATTTTATCAAAAAATACAATCATAATCCTAGTTACCTAACCGATGCTCCGTTGAATCCTCGTAAGGTGCGTGCTTATCATAAGATGCACGACGCCCTTAATGGTGTAGAATACGTCATTTTGGCTGTACCTGCGGCATTTATTCCAGATGCACTCAAAAACCTTAACCGTAATCACTTTGCTGGTAAAAAGATTGTTTCTGCCATCAAAGGGATGATTCCTGAGGAAAATATGTTGGTTACCGACTGGATGGAAAAGGTATTTGGGGTTCCTCAAAATATGCTTGCTGCGATAGCAGGTCCGTGTCACGCCGAGGAGGTTGCCCTCGAAAAACAATCTTATTTGACTATTGCATCGCCCAACCTTCAAGTGGCTCAAGACTATGCCAACCTGATGAGTTGTCGTTACATTCAGGCCAATCCGATTGGTGATTTGTATGGCGTAGAATACTGTGCCGTTATCAAAAATATTATTGCCATGGCTTGTGGTATTACCCACGGACTAGGCTACGGCGATAACTTCCAAGCAGTAATGGTATCTAATGCAATGCAAGAAATCAAACGTTTTCTGGACATCGTTTACCCTGACCCTTATCGTGACCTTCATAGCTCTGGGTATTTGGGCGACTTGCTAGTAACGGCCTACTCGCAATTTTCTCGTAACCGTACTTTCGGGAATATGATTGGACGTGGTTATTCTGTTAAATCAGCCCAAATTGAAATGAATATGGTAGCCGAAGGCTATTATGCAGTAAAAAGTATTCATCAAGTCAACAAGCGTTACGATGTATCGATGCCTATCATCGATGCCGTTTACAATATTTTATACGAAAAAGCTATCCCTGCCAACGAGATTATGACTTTGAGAACCTTCTTGAAGTAGAAAATGGAGTGAGTTATGATTGAGCGGTTGAGTGATTTTTAAAAAATTTATATTCTTGATGTAGAAACGTAATACTTTACGTCTTAAACCAAATCATATCTCGCACAGTAGCATCAAAAAAAGCGGTCGGAAAATATTTCCCGACCGCTTTTTTTGCTCTTGAGTTTTCTTCAACAAAGACAAAAGCTATTTCAAAAATGATTTAATTCTTTCTGCCGTAGCTGTTAATTCTTCTTGTGTTGGCTTAAGCTTTTCACGAGTGAAGTTAATATCATTCATGGTATTCAAAGGAATCAAATGCACGTGAGCATGAGGCACTTCCAAGCCAATTACCGATACGCCAATACGTCTACTTGGACACGCTTGAGATAGAGCTGGTGCGATTTTTTTGGCAAATAGCATCAAACCTGACAATAGTTCGTCTTCAATATCGAAAATATAATCAATTTCTCTTTTCGGAATTACCAAAGTATGTCCTTCTGCCAAAGGCATGATATCCAAAAATGCTAGATAGTTTTCGTCTTCTGCAATTTTGTGGCAAGGAATCTCGCCATTAATAATCTTTGTGAAAATAGTTGCCATTTCTATAATTGTTCTTGGTTATTAGGAATCAGGGAATATTATCTGTTTTCAATCTACCTATCCTCATTATATCAGGATGAGTAAACTTTTTTACTCTTTAAACCATTCGGCATACATCAAGTAATTATTTGCCGTGCGCATAAATACCTCCGCTGCTGCTGGAGATACTTCTTTTAATAATTTGGCAGGATTTCCTGCATAAATAGAGCCTGCTGGAACACGAGTATTTTGTGTAACGATGGCACCTGCGGCAATAATCGAACCCGATTCTATGACGGCGCCATCCATGACAATTGCCCCCATGCCAATCAATACTTGGTCCTCGATTACACAACCGTGAACCACCGCATTGTGTGCTATCGAAACATAATTGCCAATAATTGTCTTTGTTTTTTGGTAGGTACAATGTATCACAGCTCCATCTTGAATATTGGTATTATGCCCAATCTCAATAGCATTGACATCGCCTCGAACCACGGCATTGAACCAAATCGTGCAGTTGTCGCCCATTTTTACATCTCCGACAATCGTTGCATTTTCTGCAATCCAACAATTTTCGCCCCATACTGGCGAAACACCTTTTACTGGTTTAATAAGTGCCATTTTTGTTTTGTTATGTAAAAATAGTTTTGAATGAAATAAACATCTCCCTCTCACACTTTCATCCGCAAGTTAAGGGATATCTCTAATACTCTCCTATTTCGGCTTTGATAAAATCCGGAAGTCTTGGAATATTGAAAATAATTTTGTGCTTTAGGCTGTATGCTGTAGGCATTAGGCAAGCACATATCCATCGTTATTGAATGCTTTAGGCTGTATGCCGTAGGCTTTAGGCAAAAGGTCTTTATAATTTCATAAAAAACGCCTTCTTTTCTTTAGCTTTCGTCTTTCAGGTTTGGGCATTAGGCAAGCACATATCTATCGTTACTCAAAACCATTTAACACTCTTTGCCTAGTGCCTGTTGCCTTGTGCCTAAAACACAAAACTTAAATCTAATCAGTCCAATAATTAAAATGAAATTTATATTTTTTTAATTATTTTTTAATTATTAAAAATAATCGAATCTACCTTCTCGTTAAGTGAATATATCAAGTTTTTAAAATATTTCTACCAGTTCACCTTTTCCTAACAACCATTTCCACAACTATGAAAAAGTACATCATTATTAGCACCCTAAGTCTTGCTATAGGCTTAGTATCATGTGCCGAGCACAAATCAGAGTCGGGAGCTGAATCGTATGAAACGGCTGCTTTGGACTCTGCCTCTGGTACTATGGAAGGGGACATTTCTTTGCCTACCAAACGCCAATTTGTGAGAACAGCACAGCTTAATTTTAGAGTAAAAGATGTTCAGAAAACAACCAACGATATTACTGAACTTACCAAAAAATGGGGAGGATTTGTAACCAACTCAACAATGAGCTCGCATGTAATTAGTACTCAAGATGTAGCAATCAGTCAAGATTCCTTGATGAGAAATGAGACCTTCGAACTTTCCAATCAAATTACCTTGCGCATACCTACAGTATATTTTGATGATGCTTTGATAGCATTACAACCTTATGTATTGTTCATGGAAAGTCAATCTATCGGTGCCAATGATGTCAGTCTTGAATTACTGGCAAGTCAAGTAAGGAAAAGTCGATTTAGCAGTTTTGAAAAGAAATATAAGCAAGAAATCAAGAAGGGGACAAATCTAAAAGATACGGCTCCTGCGACAGAAAGCCTCTATCATATACAATCGCAAGCGGATACACGTCAGATTGAAACACTTGCCTTAAAAGATCAAGTTGCCTACAGCACCATCAATGTACTCATTTATCAGCCTGCACAAGTACACCGAGAAGTGCTTGCTAATCTTGAAAGTGAAGCGTTTAAAAGACCAAATTTTGGGGTTAGTTTAATCGAAAGCGTAAATCAAGGCTGGTATTTATTTCAAGACCTAATCCTATTCTTTACCAGATTTTGGATGCTTTTGATTTTAGGAGGGTTAGGATACTGGGGATTTAGAAAGATGAAAAAAATAGCTTAATCTCTTATATCAAAACGACCATCAGAAAGGGTAACTCTCTCAGAAGGGCTATCCTTTTTTTGGAATGTTACCTCAAATGTTCCTGAAAAAATCTTTCTTGTCGTGTCGTAATACGTAATATTCACTTTGTTTTCGCAGGTATTACAAATCACATATTGAGAGCAATCGCCGTTGGCACAACGCTGATACAAACTAGCATAGGGAGTAAACTCCAAGGCATTTTTCGGAAAAAAACTCATAAAACGATATGTACCAACTCCATTGACCCCATTAATCATCAAGCTAATCGACTCCAATGTTTGCTGATTGGTTACGGCAATGCGTAAAGTCTGTTGTTGTAATTTTCCCCAAACCACAGGAGCTGGCTTGATATTGGGATTAGAGCGATATTTTTGAAAAGGCACCCACAAACTTCCATTGATTTTAGTACCAAAAGTTTGTAAACCCTCGTGTGTTGCGTCGGGCAATGCTTGCGGTTCTACATAGTCGTTTATCTCGCAACTACAAAGCGAGCAAAGTCCCAACCAAATGTATAAATAGTACCATTTTTTCATATACCCCAAATTTATAATTTTCCTAGAAAAAACAATACTATTTGTGGATTAAATTTTTAAAAGTGAATACTAGGCAACAGTGGCGGGTGTTAAGAATTTTGAGTGATGGGTTGGCTTTGAGCTTACGGCTTTCAGGTTTCGGCTTTGAGCATTCGGCA
>NZ_JBMLSD010000027.1:0-45110 GCF_049240685.1 Flectobacillus sp. | reverse complement strand
GCTTTGAGCATTCGGCAAAACATATCTATTGTTACTAAAAAACAATTTAACACTTTTGCCTCGTGTCTAAACACATAAACACTCTTTGCCTTGTGCCTGCTGCCTAGTGCCTGTTGCCTTGTGCCTAAACACATAAACACTCTTTGCCTAGTGCCTGTTGCCTAGTGCCTAAACACTATTGCCTAAACACATAAATTAAATCTAATTTGGTATACCTAACTTCCATTTACTTACCACAAATTTTGTGGACAAAGAATTTTGTGCTTGTTATTGAGCATAACTCCAATTACCACTTCATGACTTCCTCGCGAGCGTTGATTAATGTCAGAAAGAGTAAAATCGTATGAGTAGCCTATATTCAATAATGAATTAATATTAAAACCTACCAAACCCACAAAGGCGTCTTTGTTGCGATAAGAGGCGCCAATCCAAAAGCGATTGTCATACATTGCTTTTAGGTTTACATCATACGTTACGGGTGCCAAATTTACTTTTTTGACCAATACCGAAGGCATTACCGTCCAATAATCCGTAGCGTCAAATCTATAACCAGCAGATAGGAAATAGTGTGGATATACACTTCCAACCCAAGAGTAAGTAGACGAATTATCGCCAGTAGGTTTGAGGTTATAGTTTTCAAAAAGAAGTTGGTTTGCCGATACCCCAATGTAATAGTTCATCGAGTAATACCATGCGCCTACATTGATGGTGGGCTGAATCGCTGTAATTTTACCACCTCCCATAATGGCAGGGTCGGGATTTACTTTTACCTGCAAATTCGAAAAGTCTAGGGTATATTGTGTCACACCACCCGATGCACCAATTGCTAATTTTGAATGACCTGTTACTGGTATATGATAAGCATAACTTCCTAAAAGACTGATTTGCGAGCTAGGTCCCATATTGTCAGAGATTAACGAGATACCTACACCTTGGTGCCCAGGTACGCGTGGCTTACCACTGTACTGGCGCGTAGGAGTAATAGGACGACGAATCGTTTTGCTAATATAGGGCGTTGGGCCTGTGCTGGTACGATCGGGCTTGTCAAGAGCCAAGTGAGCAGTAAGATAATAAGTAGTGGGCGCTCCTTCAAAATTAGTCCACTGATTACGATACCCCACCTTTATATCGGTATAATCTTCAATACCCACCACTGCGGGATTGATTAGATAGGTATTCATCATATATTGACTGTATTGAGGATTTTGTTGGGCACTTAGGCGATAGCAGAATAAACTTGCTATAAAAAAAAGTATAAGTTTTTGCATAACGAGGATAGCGTATGTATTAGCGTAAGGAAAAACAAGCAAATTTTGTGCCTATTCCTCTTTTAAGGAGGGCAATTATATTTCAAGTAGTTGGCTTGAAGTGGGCGGTTTTTCCTCAAGCTCTACACAAATATACTCAATATAAAGAGACGATTAAGAATAGAAATAATTCATTTCAAGGTTTTTCTAAGGTTATTGGTCGATAATTTGGTGGTGTTTAGAAAAACATCAAACTTTAGCAGAACGAACTACCCCAACCTTACGTTAGTATAAGGTTAGGTTTTGTTTTTCTTAAAACAATACTCAGAATTATTAACTATCAGAAGATATTTATTGAAACGCCCCATTAGGCATCGCTCATTATGCAAGTACATAGACTACCTTTAAGACAAACCAATCAATTTTCAGCGCTCTTTCTTGATTATATGGACCAAGCTTCGACCTTGGCCGAGTATGCTGGAAACTTCCCTAATTTGGAGGGTTTTGCAAAGCAGATAGAACAAAAAACATTTTCTGACGATAACAGAAAGGTCCTTGTCGAGGTACTAAAGCGACAATACCAAAACCTAACGATTCAGCCTGACCTTGATATTCTTGCTCAATCCAATACATTTACCGTTACCACAGGGCATCAGTTGAATATTTTTACTGGCCCTTTGTATGTGGTTTATAAGATGATTACGGTAATTAATTTGGCAAAATCACTGAAAAAAGCCTATCCTGATTACAATTTCGTTCCTGTGTATTGGATGGCTACCGAAGACCACGATTTTGCCGAAATCAATCATTTTTCATTATTTGGTAAAAAATATGAATGGAATACAGAGCAAAAAGGAGCAGTAGGCAGAATGAATCCAAAAGAGCTTGAAACGCTAATTAGTGAGTTCCAAGATTGTCCAGAGGTATTTAAAAATGCATATCTTGAAAAAGAAACCTTAAGCGATGCCGTACGATGTTACATTCATGACTTGTTTGGTTCGGAGGGCTTAATTTGTATCGACGCAGACGACCGCCAGCTCAAGAGCTTGTTCTCGCCAATTATTAAAGATGATTTATTACATCATTCGGCATTTACCAAAGTACAGGCAACGTCTCAGGCCCTCGAAAATTTGGGGTATAAAACCCAAATTGCACCTCGCGAAATCAACTTCTTTTATTTGTCCAACGGTGTACGTGAGCGTATTGTAAAAGAAGAAGGAATATATAAGGTATTGAATACGGAACTTCAATTTTCGGAAGAAGAAATACTTGCTTTGCTCCAAACCCAACCCGAACATTTTAGCCCAAATGTAGTATTGCGCCCAGTATACGAAGAGGTAATTTTACCCAATTTGGCCTACATTGGCGGCCCATCTGAAGTGCCTTACTGGTTACAGTTGAAAGGGGCGTTTGACCACTACGGTGTTACTTTCCCTATCTTAATGCCACGAAACTTCGCTTTGGTTATCAATAAGGCCTCGGCTAAAAAGATGGAAAAACTAGATTTGTCTATCGATGAGTTATATTGTGATGAAATAACCTTACGCAAAAACTTTGTCGAAAAACACTCAGTAAATTCTTTAAGTTTAGCAGAAGAAGGGAAAACTTTTTCCTCAATTTTTGAAGAAATACTTGCCAAAGCTATCAAAATCGACAAAACCTTGGAAGGTGCCGTAAAAGGCGAACAACAAAAGCTCTTGAATAGTCTTGAGCATTTGGAAAAACGCTTAAAAAAGGCAGAGGAGCGCAATCATGAAACAGAAGTAAGTCAGTTGTTGGGACTTAAGCACAAACTCTTCCCGAATGGTGGGTCGCAAGAACGTGTAGAAAACCTCATGAATTTCTCGCTCAATAATCCTGAATTTATCTCCATATTACTCAATACCTTCGATGCATTGGATTTTAGCTATTATACAATTGTCGAGTAAGTGTAAGTGCTGCATTGGGAGTGATGAGTTTTGAATGTAAATTTATGCCAATGCCTAAAGCAACAAAAAGCGCGAGCCCTTCTCAAAGGGCTCGCGCTTTTACAAAATCTTTATGATGAAGTTTTTCAAGGTATTGGTAATACTTTACTTTCTTTAAAAGTAGATAAAATAACCATAGTTTGCGTACCAGCTACTTCTTCAATCTCATTGATTTTTTCTAACATCAACTTTTGGTATGAAGAGATATCTTTAGCAATAATTTTCAATAAAAAGTCTCCTGAGCCTGTAACATGGTGGCACTCAATTACTTCTGGGATTTCGTTGATTTGGTGTACAAATGATTCAGTAACTTGTTTTTTGTGACCAGTTAATGAAACCGTAACAAAAGTTGTAACTCCCAAACCTACTTTATCTCTATTCAATTGGGCATGATAGCTTTGAATAATTCCAGAGGTTTCTAATTTTTTTACACGTTCGAGGGTAGGGGCAGGCGAAAGGCCAATTTCTTTTGAAAGCTGGGCGTTTGTAATTTTGGCGTTCTGTTGAAGAATTTCCAGGACTTTATGGTCTATCTGGTCTAGTTTAATTGCACTCATCTTGTTGGGAGTTTAGTATTGATAGATTTTGAATTTTTACTAGATTGCCAGACAACACAATCTAATGCCTTCAAAATCTTTAACTTCTGGTTTTGGCCTACTTCTCAGTAAGGTTAAGAAATAGAAAGCAAAGTTAAAGACTTTCCTGCAAATTTCTAGGAAATTTTACCGAAAAGGAGTTTTGTAAAATAAAATTTTTATTAAACGGCATTATCTTATCGAAAAACCTATAATATTTTGCTCAAACGAAATGAGTGCATTTGATATAGAGACAGTTAAACGCATTCTAGCTCATAAAATTACTTTCGTTTCGAAATTTTGTTCATCGAAATACTCCTTTGTAAATCGCATTTGAAGCGTCCTTTTAAAATTGTACTTTTGACACGATGTTTGGTGGCTCGCCCTTGCACTCGTTCTCTCCACATTTTCCAAGATGAACGTTTCATTTCTTTACGCATCAATTCTATTACTTCTTGCTCTTTTAGTCCAAATTGCTCCAAAATGGCATCAAATGGTGTTCGGTCTTCCCAAGCCATCTCGATAATACGGTCTATCTCTTGTTCGCTTAATATGACTTTTTTCATGAAATTGATAATGTTAAAAAACGCATAAATGACTTGCAGAAACGCATTGGCGTTTGAGCATATCATTCATAACTTCTAAGAGACAGAATTGTTAGCAAGAATTCATCACTCGACAGGATTATTCGAGGAATGTGATTTTTGTTTCAACCATTACATAAAATTGTGTAAATTCGTATTTAATACAAATCTATTCTGACAAGAAATGCCATCTTCAGATAGATTAATAGCTTTGGATAGCAATAGCTTGGCTAAGTGATGATTAAACAGATAAAGACGATTATTGAGATAAGATAGCTCTTCCCAAAATTGTATATTTTTAATCTAGCCAAAAAAATCTGGCAGCAAAATCAAGGTATTTTTAATGTAATTTTTTTAAATTCAAATCTTTTGAATTCATCAAGGGTTTGATTTTACCTGTAAAATAAATGGCCATTTATGGCTATTTGAGTATAGATTATTTGGTATTATGACAGAAGAAAAAGAAAAATCACAAGAGCGAACTCCCGCTAATTTTCTCGAACAAATCGTTGAGGAAGATATTGCATCAGGAAAAAATGGTGGTCGTGTACACACTCGTTTTCCTCCCGAGCCTAACGGTTATTTGCACATTGGTCATGCCAAATCTATTTGCTTGAACTTTGGCTTAGCCGATAAATTTGGTGGTAAAACTAACCTTCGCTTCGACGATACCAACCCTGTAACAGAAGATACAGAATACGTGGAATCAATCAAAGCAGACGTTCGTTGGTTGGGTTTTGATTGGGAAAATGAGCTATATGCCTCCGACTATTTTGACCAGCTTTATGATTTTGCTGTACAGCTAATCAAAAAAGGCCTAGCATACGTGGATGACCAAACTTCTGAACAGATTGCTGCTCAAAAAGGAAATCCTAATATCCCTGGTGAAGAAAGCCCTTATCGTTATCGCTCGGTTGAGGAAAACCTCGATTTGTTTGAGCGCATGAAAAACGGTGAGTTCAAAGACGGAGAAAAGGTACTTCGTGCCAAAGTGGATATGGCGCACCCCAACATGCACATGCGCGACCCACTGATGTACCGAATCAAAAAAGCGAAACACCACCGCACTGGCGATAAATGGTGTATTTACCCGATGTACGACTTTGCTCATGGGCAGTCGGATTCAATTGAAAAAATTACTCATTCGATTTGTACATTGGAGTTTGATGTTCACCGTCCTTTATATGATTGGTTTATTGAAAAACTAGATATTTTTCCCTCACATCAATACGAATTCGCTCGTTTGAATCTTACCCATACGGTAATGAGTAAGAGACGTTTATTGCAGCTAGTGAAAGAAAACATCGTATCGGGATGGGATGACCCTCGTATGCCTACCATTTCAGGTTTGCGTCGTCGTGGATTTACCCCTGCTTCGATTCGTAATTTCTGTGATAAAATTGGAGTGGCCAAACGCGATAACCTTATCGATGTGGGTGTTTTAGAATTCTGTGTACGTGAAGATTTGAACAAAATTGCCACACGTGTAATGGCTGTGCTTGATCCTGTAAAATTGGTAATTACTAATTATCCTGAAGGACAAGTAGAAACTTTACAAGTAGAAAATAACCCCGAAGATATCAATAGTGGTCATCGCGATGTACCGTTTAGTCGTGAGGTATACATCGAGCGTGAAGACTTCATGGAAGTTCCACCGAAGAAATTCTTCCGTTTGGGGCCTGGCTTAATGGTTCGTTTGAAAGGAGCTTATATTGTAAAATGTGAAGAATTTGTAAAAGACGAATTCGGAAACATTACCGAAATCCATTGTACTTATATTCCTGAAAGTCGCTCAGGTTCAGATACCTCTGGTATTCATGTAAAAGGAACTATCCACTGGGTATCTGCACAACATGCAGTGCCAGCTGAGGTGCGCGTGTATGACCGATTGTTGATTTTGGAAGATGCATCACAAGTAGGTGATGATTTCAAGAAATTTATCAATCCTGATTCGTTGACTGTCTTAGAAAATGTATTAGTCGAACCTAGTCTTAAAGAAGCTGAGCTAGGAAAAAATTATCAATTTATTCGTAAAGGATATTTCTGTTTAGACAAAGATTCTTCTGAAGATAAGTTAGTTTTCAATAGAACTGTTGGATTGAAGGATGCTTGGGCAAAAGAAAAGAATAAATAATTTCATTTTTGCCGAAGGATAATTGGTAAGTTATTCACAAAAAAGTGTGGATAAGTGGCCTTGATAAGCTACTTATCCACATTTTTTTATTGATATTAATAGGCTGCTTGATAGTTTACCACAAAGTTGATAGGCTCATTATTTCCTTTTTTTACCTCAAATGGAAAAATGTTTTCTTCGCCATCAAAAATATTTGCCCACAATCCTTTTTCGTCTTCTCTCACCATAATAGAATACTTTCCTTCGGGTAAATCAAGACAAAAATCTCCATTTTTATCTGTTAAGGTGCTGATTATCAGCTTTGTTTGAATGTTGCTAAAAAAGCCCTTGTGATTACTAACCTGCTTGATATTGGTAAGCTCGTACACTAGTACTTCTCGTTGAATCCCTTTAGGAACTCTAGGGGGGCTGTCGGGAGAAGGCATTTGGTTGCCTGATGCCCAAGAGACTTTTCCACATACCTTGTTTTGATTGTGGATAACTTTTGAGCTTGATATGGATTTTTGAGAACAGGCCATCGTGGTTAACACAGTAAAGAGCCCAAGGAAAAAAGTTTTAAGCATGGTTATAAAAGAAAACATCCTAAACAATACCCAAGTATTATTTAGGATGAAAACGTAATGTGCTTGAAGATATTTTATGCTTTACGCTTGAAAAGAGAGTTTACAAATTCTCTTTTATTGAATACCTGTAAATCTTCGATTTTTTCGCCCACACCAATATATTTAACAGGGATTTTGAACTGATCTGAAATACCAATTACCACACCACCTTTGGCTGTACCGTCCAATTTGGTAATAGCCAAAGCTGTTACATCAGTAGCTTTCGTAAATTCTTGTGCTTGGATAAATGCATTTTGTCCGGTCGAGCCATCCAATACCAAAAGTACTTCGTGCGGAGCCTCAGGTAAGAATTTTTGTACAACGCGCTTGATTTTTGCCAGTTCGTTCATCAAGTTGACCTTGTTGTGCAAACGACCCGCTGTATCAATAATGACAACATCGGCTTGTTGTTCTACGGCTTGCTTTACCGCATCGAATGCTACCGAAGCAGGGTCTGTGTTCATTCCGTGGTCAATCACAGGAATCCCGACACGCTGTCCCCAAAGCTTGAGTTGGTCAACAGCCGCAGCACGGAAAGTATCGCCTGCACCTAAGATTACTTTGTTTCCAGCTTTATGAAACTGAGAAGCGAGTTTTCCGATAGTAGTAGTTTTACCGACGCCATTTACACCTACTACCATAATGACGTAAGGTTTGATATCTGATTTTTTGAAGGCATCAGTAATATCTTCCGATTTATTTTGAGCTAATAACTCTGCGATTTCTTCACGAAGAATTTCGTCAAGTTCGCTTGTGCTTACGAATTTATCACGAGCAACACGATCTTCGATACGGCGAATGATTTTTACGGTCGTTTCAACGCCAACATCCGAAGAGATTAAGATTTCTTCTAGTTCATCTAATACCTCCTCATCGACTTTTGACTTGCCGACAATAGCACGACTCAATTTCGAAAAAAGTCCTTCCTTTGTTTTTTCAAGACCTTTGTCGAGCGATTCTTTCTCTTCAGTATTGAGTGTTTCTTTCTTTTTAAAAAAATCGAATAAACCCATTTGTTGATATTTTTTTGGTTACTCGTTAAAAGTCTATCCTATTTTTGAAAAAATAAATATAGGCTTTTGAAAACGTAAGGCAAAAGTAAAACAAAAAAAGTCCCGATAAAGGGACTTTTCCTAAAAATCTTAATAAAGGGGCTGAATATTAAGCTTTAAGAGCAGCTTGAACATCTTCTTGAAGAACGATTTCTTCTTTGAAAGAGTAAGCACCGTTAGCCGTTTTTACAGCTTTGATAACTTTAGCGTATTTTACACCACCTTCTTTTTTAAGGGTTGCAACTACCTTCTTTGCCATTTTCTTATAATAAGTTAGCAGTTATCGGTAAGGATAACCGAGTGAATTACTTGATTTCTTTGTGAACAGTTACTTTTTTCAAGAATGGGTTGTATTTTTTCAACTCAATACGAGCAGTAGTGTTCTTACGGTTTTTTGTTGTGATGTAACGAGACATCCCTGGAACGCCTGAAGTTTTTTGCTCAGTACATTCTAAAATCACTTGGATTCTATTGCCTTTCTTAGCCATTGTGTTATGCTTTATGAATTTTCTGTATCTTACAAATATTTTTTATTCGTTTGATTATCAGAAAATTACAACTTGCTGATAAGTCCGAACGAATATATATTTCCCAAATAGGACTGCAAAGGTAGTAAATGTTTGAGTTTTAGACAAATATGTTTTTGAAAAAACTTACGCTTTCGGGGTGTTTTTTCTTAAAATAGGAGTTTTTTTAGTATTTGGGGACTAAATTTGCTCTCTCGCTGTTCTTTATCTAAGATAAAATTTACGAATTTTACGGCATGAAGCAAATTCAATATCAATACGACCCAGCGCATTTTAGACGCTCAGACCCCAACAAATATAATTCCTCGAAGCTCAAATCGGAAGAAATGATTTTGTCGCTTGGGCCTCAGCACCCCTCGACTCACGGCGTTTTGCGTTTGGAGGTAATCTCTGATGGCGAGCTGATTGTGGATGTGGTACCTCATTTGGGTTATCTACACCGATGTTTTGAGAAGCATGCTGAATCGTTGGCATTTGGGCAGACTATCCCATATATCGACCGATTGGACTATCTGGCAGCGATGAACTCTGAGCATGCGTATGTGATGGGGGTTGAGAAAATGCTTGATTTGGAAGGTAAACTTCCCAAACGTATCGAGTATATCCGTGTGCTAGTGGCCGAACTCAACCGCTTGGCATCGCATTTTGTGGCTATTGGTACCTACGGCTTGGATATTGGCGCTTATACCTCGTTTTTGTGGCTCATGCGCGACCGTGAGCATATTCAACGTTTGCTCGAATGGCTTTGTGGTGCTCGTATGCTTTATAACTATATTTGGATTGGAGGCTTATTCTATGACTTACCTGTTGGCTTCGAGGAGCGTTGTTTGGAGTTTATCAACTACCTCAAACCCAAAATGGTTGAGATTCGTGAGTTGATTATTGAAAACAAAATCTTTGTCCAACGTACGGCTAATATTGGGGTGTTGCCTTTAGATTTGGCTATTAACTACGGTTGTACAGGCCCTGTGCTTCGTGGTTCGGGCTTAAAGTTTGACCTCCGTCGTGTCGATGCCTATTCTGTTTATCCTGAACTTGATTTTGATATTCCTGTAGGAAAGGGCGAAATGGGTACCGTTGGAGACTGCTGGGATAGAAATTTTGTGAGAGTACTGGAATGTGACGAATCTATCAAGATTATTGAACAATGCCTCGTGCAGTTGATGGGCGACCATAAACGCACACTTGAGTTTAACCCTCAAGCGATGCTTCCTAAAAAAGTACGCCCTCAAGCGATGGATTTATATTTTAGAGCCGAAAATCCCAAAGGTGAACTAGGCTTCTTCTTCCGAACGGATGGTCGATCAGATGTTCCATTGCGAGTAAAAGCAAGAGCTTGCTCATTTCATAATTTATCGGTAGTTCCCGAAATTAGTCGTGGCGCTATGCTAGCAGATTTGGTGGCTATTGTTGGCTCGGTAGATTTAGTGATGGGCGAAGTAGACCGATAGTTTAGCTTTTAATATGTTAATTTCTCAACAAATATATAATATCTCTGCCGAGGCTGAGAACAAAACTCAATGTTTAAATTAGACCCTAATAAAGAATATCCTAAAAAGTTACATTCGAAATCTCTTATCCGTTTTCAAGATTGTGACCCCTTAAAGCATCTTAATAATGCTAAATATTTCGATTATTTCTTCAATGCTCGCGAAGACCATGTAGCAGAAGTCTATAATTTTGATTATAATGACTATTTCGAAAATAACCATACTTCTTGGGTCGTTTACAATCACCAAATAGGCTATGTGTCGTCGGCCAGAGTGAGCGAATGGGTAACAATTATTTCATCGACTGTCTATTACAATGAGGATACTTTAGTGACAGAATATGTCATGACAGATGAACATTTGCAGGTATTGAAGGCTGTTTTGTGGACAACTTCAAAATATATTGATGTACGTACTGGCAAGAAAACGCCTCATCCACCAGAGGTAATGGAGTTTTTTGATAAAGTGTGTCTTGAGGGAATAGATTTTGAACACACGTCGTTCAATGCTCGAATCAAAGTGATTAAACAAGAGCTGAAGGAAGGAAAGTTTGTGTAGTGAAATCATGAGTGGTTCGTACACTTTTAGAGAAAATCCAAAATTGTAGGCGCTATTCTAAATTGCTGAAGCAATATCAATCAAAATAATTCCTTTTGCTAAAAAACGCTTAATTGAATTATGAAAAAAATCTCTTTCTTATTCATTGTATTATTGTCTTTTGTGGCGAAAGGTATCGCCCAAGATCGCTTGAAATCGCTCACAGAAGAGCGTCAGGTTTTGTATAGTAAATTCAAAGAGTCAGAGAGCCAGTCTTCAGGAATTTTTGGTAATCGTACCAAAGACGATATGCAAAGCTCCATTGAGGCTTTGAAGGAAATCATGGCAAAGGATAACGAGATTTTAGACGAGCTGAATAACCTTAACGAAAAATCAAAATCAGATTTTACAGAACAATACAATGATTTGATTCAACAGAATAATGAGCTTCGTGAAAAAAACCGTGAACTTACCGAACTATCTGAACGCCACAAAGGATGGTCAAAAGAAAACCATACTATTCTGGAATCAGTAGAGGAAGAAAAAACGTTGACGTTGTCAATCTCAGCAGTGGTAGCTTTTTTATTAATTGTGTACGTCATTAAGTTTTATACACTAAAATCAAAATACAATGAATTGAAGAAAGCTCAGCGTTTAGAATAGTTTTTTCCACCCATAGCGAATGGCTAATAGTAATACAATAAATCCGACTACGATATAGTGAAAAGGAACGTAGGTAATGGCATAAATTCGTAGTCGGTCTACAAACCAAAGTATTCCGATAAGTGCCGTTAATATTGTCATAAAGCCCGATAATCTACCCAGCTCGGGTACGGACTCGAAAGGAACTTTCCACTTGATAAGCATCAGCGTAATAGCCATCGAAACAATCGGCAAAATCTGAATAATCAAATTCATTTGCCAAATACTTTGACGCTCAAATAAAAAGAGATAAACATCTAAAGTCAAGGCAAATATTCCTGGGATACCAATCATATAAGCCAATACCATGTAGGCATAACGAACCAGCACCGAAGAGCCAATGACAGGATTGGGTTGCCATAACCCTATCAAAAAAGTAACAGCAGGAACAAGTAATAAATAATACAAAAGCAAATAGGGGTTTTGACTAATGCTGTCAAATAGTTGTTGTAAGGTCATGGGTTTTCTGCTAAGGGGAAAAGAAAAAATGAAAAGCTACACTGATAAATTCCCTTCCGAATCTACGCTAATTTGCTGATTTTCTATCATTTCTCGTACAATTGCTTTAAATAAATCGACATTGTTTGGTTGCATGATTTTGAGTAGCAACTCAGGTGACATACTGCCATTGCTCAACAAGGCTTTTACTTTTTCTTGTGTTTGAAATTTGTATTGTAATTCTTGCTGGTAAGTATTTTCTTCTCGTTTTTTCTTAATACAAACATCGCAAACACCGCAAGTTTCGTTGGTATGCTCGTCGAAATATTCCAAGAGTAATTGCGTTCTACAGCGTTTTTGATGCTCGATATAATGTTTTACAGCTGAAGCTTTTTGCACATCATACGCACGACGTTGTTCGATATCCTGAACTTGCAAAGGCAATTGTTGGGCATCATATCGACCTGTCAGAAATGTGAGTTGCGGTTTATCCTTGTGTTTGTCATACTGAATAATATCAAACTTTTCGAGATTAGATAAAAGCAACTCTACCTCTGCTTGTGGAGCAGAAAATACTTTTGAGATGGTAGCCTCCGATATATTGAGATAACCTGTAAAAAGCTCTCCTCCGTACATTCTCAAAAGCAACTTTACAAAAGTATCATATTTTGGATTTCGTAATTGAAAATCATACAATTGACGATTATCTACCGAAAAAGTAATTCGTGAAGGATGATGAATCGCTTCGGATAGCGTAATAAATCCTTGATTTTCTAAAATTTTCAAGGCAAAATACGTGTCAGGTGAAGGCAAATCAAATCGCTGTTGGAAAGTCGATAGGTCCAAATCATAGCAAGCAAATTCGCCAGCGCCTACAGCCAGTTGAAAATAATTCCCCAAACATTGATATACTCTACGAATCAATTGGATAGGAGGATATTTTTGAGCGGTATTTGTCTCTAAATTTTGTATATCCATTTTGTCATACAACACCGTCGCAAAGGCTTTTTGCCCATCCCGACCTGCACGACCTGCTTCCTGATAATAGGCTTCGAGTGTTTCGGGTAAATCTAAATGCACTACCAAGCGTACATCGGGTTTGTCAATCCCCATACCGAAGGCATTGGTTGCCACCATCACACGAACCTGATTTTTAATCCACTGTTCTTGCTTTTGACTACGTTCTTGTGCATTGATTCCTGCATGATAAAAGGTCGCAGATATACCAGATTTTTGAAGAAATTGAGCTACTTCCTGCGTTTTCCGACGATTACGGACATATACAATGGCCGTTCCTGCTACCTTTTGGAGCATAGCTACTAGGCGTGCTATTTTGTTTTCTTCAAAAAGCGTTGAATAAGATAAATTGGCTCTAGCAAAACTCTGCTGAAACACCTGAGGGTTTTGCATGGCAAGCTTCGCCAAAATATCTGTTTTGACTTCTTTTGTCGCCGTGGCAGTCAAGGCAATCGTACGAAGTGTAGGGAATAACTGTCTAAATTCCGCTATTTTCAAATAAGGAGGTCTAAAATCATAACCCCATTGCGAAATACAGTGCGCTTCGTCAATGGCCAATAAACATAACTTCATGGCTTTTACCCTTTCGAGAAAAAGAGAGGTCTGAAGCCTTTCAGGAGAAATATACAAAAACTTTACATCGCCATAGATACAGTTATCCAGAGCAATATCTATTTGGTTTCGGTGCATCCCCGCATATATCGCCACTGCCGAAATACCTCTTCGGCGCAATTGCGCTACTTGGTCTTGCATCAAAGCAATTAAGGGCGTTATGACCAAGCACAGGCCTTCCATCGCCATGGCAGGCACCTGAAAGCAAATAGATTTTCCGCCTCCCGTGGGCAATAATGCCAGGGTATCACTACCGTTCAAGACAGACAGAATAATGTCTTCTTGTAAAGGACGAAAAGAGCTATAGCCCCAATATTGCTGTAATATTTGATGTATCGGATATTGCATTCGTAAAGGCAGGTGTTAGATGTTGATAGTGGATAACTTCAGCAAAAGTAAAATTACCGTAGCCAAATGTCAAGTTTCGGTCGTATATCCAAGACTGCGGCAAAGACAGAAAGAAGTTTCTGTTTTTTTCTTATATTTAAACTTTCTAAAAAGTGTTATTAGTCAATTGTATTTCTAATCTCGGAGGATGTCGAAATCGAGTATTTCTGTCTCCATTTTATTTTTAACAACAAACAATGAAAAAACGCTCAATAGTAGGACTGGTGATAGGATGTGTAGTTAGCTTGACAGCTTGTCAGACTAGCAAGTTGAGTAGCAAAAAGTTAGGAAAGTTATTATCCGAGTCTAGTACATTTTCGCAGAATCATACTGGTTTTGTTTTATACGATTTATCTGAGCAAAAGGAGATTTTTAGTTATCAAGGAAACCGCTATTTTCAACCTGCATCGAATACCAAAATATTGACCTATTACGTAAGTCAGCGAACTTTGGGTGATTCGTTACCTGCCTTAAAATATGTCACCAATGCCGATTCTTTGATTATTTGGGGCACGGGAGACCCTAGCTTTTTGAGTCCGAGTATGCCAGCCTCTAAAGTGTTAGATTTCTTGAAAAATAGTCCACAAAAAATCTATTTCTCTGCCAATAACTTTACGGGAAAACACTATGGCCCGGGTTGGGCATGGGATGACTATAACGATGATTATGCTTCCGAAATAAGCCCTTTGCCTATTCATGGCAATGTAGTGGGCTTTAAGGCAAATGGGAATAGTTTGATAGCAAACCCTGCCTATTTTCAGGATAAAATCGTAAGCGTTAAAAGTCCCAATAATTTTGGTGTGACTCGTGTTGAATCAAGTAATTCTTTTGAAATACCTCAAGGGAAAGCTCCCAAGGCTAATTTTGAGCAAGAAGTACCCTTTAAAACATCGAATAAACTAACCACAGAACTATTAGCGAGTATTGTAGGAAAACCCGTAACGCTGATTGATGCCCCCCTACGTTCCAGTGCCAAAACATTGATGAGTTTGCCTGTAGATACAGTTTTTGCCAGAATGCTGCACGTCAGTGATAACATGATGGCAGAGCATTTGATGTTGATGTGTGGACAAATTTTGGCAGGAGAATTGAATGTAAAAAAAGGGATAGAAAAAGCTAAAACCAATTATTTGAATACTCTTCCCGATGCCATTACGTGGGTAGATGGCTCAGGACTTTCGAGATATAATATGATTACGCCAAGAGATTTGGTAATGGTTTTGCGCCAGATGTATCAAGAAGTGCCACAGGAAAAATTGTTTAAAGTCTTTCCAGCCGTAGGACAATCTGGCACGCTCAAATCGCTGATGCCTAAAACAGATAAACCTTTTATTTTCGCCAAATCGGGCTCTTTTAGTAATAATTATAACCTGAGCGGATATTTGGTTACCAAGCAAGGAAAGGTATTATGCTTTTCTTTGATGAATAACAATTTTGTAAAACCAATGGCAGAGATACGAAAAGAAGTGGTGAAAATTTTGACAGAAATTTACCAATATTAAAGCTACTTGTGACTCGGGTATTTTCGTTACGGGTGAATAAATTCACCCGCTAAGTGGAATCATTTGACAAGAGCAGGTCATATTATCAACACTGAGGTAAGACTTGTGTTGGTAGTCAAAATAAGTGTTTTTTCTCAAAATTATAAGGTTTAAATAGCTGTAATCTAGGTTATTAACGGGTACACTATTAACTAATAACGTTTTCCTACTTACCGCTCTAATAACGGATATACAATTTATAGGCAACTTTCTAAAGACTAACTACTATGAAAAAATGGATTATTGTGCTTCTTGTCTTATGTGTGAGCCAACAACTTTTAGCTCAGGAAACGCTCTATTTCAATCCTATTTATGTCCCTTATGCTGATACAACCTTAGTCTTTACGCCAAAGGAATATACTCGCAATACGGCAAAGCGTTTTCCGATGGTATATCTTTTACATGAGCAAGGAGGGAACTTTAAACAGTGGAGTAATTTTCTGAATGTTCAAAAATATGCCGATGCTTATGGTTTTGTCATTGTTTGTCCCGATGGCTTGAATGATTCGTGGTATATCAATAGCCCACGAAAAGCTACGAGTAAGTTTGAAGATTTTTTCTTCAAAGATTTACATACTACCATGATGGAAAAATACCGAATAGATACCGATCAAGTATTTATCACGGGTGTAGGAATGGGTGGTTTTGGCGCAATGTATTTATTTTTGAAAAAGCCAGATATTTTCCGCTCAGTAGGGAGTTGCGCTGGGATTTTGGATATGCAAAATGAAGTAGACAACGCTCGTTTGAGAACGCTTTTAGGCAATACAGATTTTGAAACCTTACGTAATTTATCGATTATAAGTAATATTGGTAAGTTTGCAAATACACAAAAAGAAATCATTTTTGACTGTGGTATCGACGACCCCCAGTATGAAAATACCAATTTTTTCAAAAAACGTTGCGACGAATTACGTATCCGAGCAACCTACGTATCTCAGCCCGGCAAACACGATAGAAGCTATTTCCAAAAAGCCATTCGCTGGCATTTTGATTTCTTCAAGAGACTCGCAAAAGACAACTAATTGATTAATGAGTTTGTAAGGATTTGGGATGTCTGATTTCGGAAGTAAGCCGAAGGCACTAGGCTTTTGGGTATCAGCTTTCGGCAGTAGGTTTTTGAAAAAAGTATTTCTGTGGTTATGAAGTAAAGAGACGTAATTCGTTAACAGTATATCAGTTATTGTAATATAATCATAATCAAAAGGTTATAGGCGAATTTTGCCTCAGTTATGGTATTAGTTTAATCTTTCCTACTACTTAAGTTAGTAGGCAAAATAAAGTTTAATTATTGTGCTTTCGGGTTTCAGCTTTGGGCATTCGGCAAAAATATATCTATCCTTACAAAGGATCGATTTAACACTCTTTGCCTTGTGCCTAAAACACAAAATTAGATTTAAGATTTCAGGCAATAGGAATTAGGCCCTAAGCTAAAGAAGAAAAGAATTTTTAATGAAATTATAAAGACCTTTTGCCTAAGGCCTAAAGCCTTAAGCCAAGTACTTAACTTCATAACATTTTAACACGTTTTGCCTCGTGCCTGTGGCCTAAGTAAATAAATTAAAACTAACTCTGCATTCCTAACTTATGACTGGTCAAATTGCGGCGGTAATTGTCACCTACCATCCATTGATTACCGATATCCAACAGCTACTAGAAAGGCTATGCTCACAGGTAGCCATTGTTGTTGTGGTAGACAATGGAAGCCATAATATTGAAGAAATAAAAAAAATATTGGTCACTTATCCCCAAACTACCCTTATTTCGCTATCAGATAACCTTGGAATAGGCTTTGCCCAAAATAAAGGAATAGTATTTGCTTTAGAAAAACCAGAAATAGGTGGGGTTATCTTATTCGACCACGATAGTTTGCCTGAAGAGCAAATGGTTCAGCAATTACTAGAGGCTTGGAATAAGCTGACAGTCGATGGTCATAATCTTGGTGCAGTTGGGCCGATTTATCGCGACCCACGCACCCTACGCAATTATCCCATTTCGGTTTTTCGGGGATTTAGACTCATTCATAATTATCCCCAAAACAAGGATACTCAACCTATTTCTGCTTCTTTCCTGATTTCTTCTGGTTGCTTAATTGATAGGAAGACTTTTGAGGCAATAGGATTCATGAACGAAGATTTTTTTATTGATTACATTGATATTGAGTGGAGTTTTCGAGCCTGCAATAAAGCATTCAAACTATTTGCTATTCCTTCGGCTATAATGTGGCATCAGGTAGGCGACGACCGTCTGAAGGTTTTTGGAAGAGAAATTTCGTTGCATAGTCCTTTAAGAAGATATTATTTGGCTCGAAATTCGATATTGATGCTTAAGCAACCCCATATCCATTGGCAATACAAAGTCCGAGAACTTTTCTATACCGTTTCTAGGGTGCTTGTCTATATTGCTATAGTTCCTCAAAAAAGAAAATATCTCAAATACATTCTTTGTGGCTGGTACGATGGTATCGTCAATCGAGTGGGTAAGTCTAGGTTATCATCCTAGTTTTTGAGTCATCATTTTGCCTAGTAAAGTTTATGAAATTTATGTTTATTATTTCCGATGTAGGGAGTTTTAATATTTTTTTATCGGAATTATCCTTATCCATATTCGAGCATTTTCCCGACATCGAGCTACACATTGTTTGTTCGGCTGAAAAAACTATAGATATCCCCAATCTTTATTCTTTCAATCATCTTAATATCCATTTTCATTATTTAGGTATTCCAAGAAGTCTTCGAATTAAACACGAATTACTGGCAGCTTGGCAAATACGGCGCTTGGTGACGGACATCAAGCCCGATTTGGTACATGCACATTTTACCACAGGCGTATTTCCTACGATTCTTTTTCGAAAAATGGGTATTCCATATTGGGGTACATTTCATGGATTGGGGCTCAATAGTAGCTCTGGTTGGAAAAAAGGGCTTTTTTACTTTTTAGAAAATCTTTGTTTTCAAAAGCTCGATAAAATCTTTTTGCTCAACCAACCCGATGTGGATATTGTCCAAACGGTTTATAAAAACAAAGTTTACAAACATCAAAGTCTTGGTTTGGGCTGTAATTTGGAAAAATTTAATCCTCTTAATTTTTCAGAAAATACACGAACCACTTTACGTCAAATCTTAGGGATTCAACAACAAAAAGTCATTGCTTTTACAGGACGATTTGTCGCATTCAAGGGCTTTCATATTGTGGTAAAGGCTTTTTTACAACTGATTCAAAGTTATCCACAGCAATTCAAACTATTGTTGATAGGTGGTCTCGACCCAGTACATCCGAGTGGGCTCAGTACCTCACAATGGGAATATATCGAGCAGCATCCAGATATTACGATAACAGGGTTTACTTCTCGAGTGGAAGAATATTTGTCAATTTCTGATTATTTTGTTTTTCCGAGTAAAAAAGAAGGCATTCCTGTATGTGTGCTCGAAGCCTTGGCGATGGGCGTACCTGTGATAGCATCGGATAGTCGAGGTAACAACGAAGTGATTGAGCATTTACATAACGGTGTTCTTGTAGCTCCATCTCAAGATAGCGAGCAGGAAGTAGCCAATATCATTCAATCTATCGAGTTATTAGAAAATAATTTCCAACTTTACCAAGCCTTAAAATCTCAAGCTTTGTCAAACAGAAATAGTTATTCTAGAGAAAACTTTATTAATGAGGCTATTGCAGTTTATAAAAATAGTTTTTGTGAGCCATCAAAATTTCAATTTCATTCAAGAATTTGCTAATTTCATGGCATTCAAACAGTAACTCACTCATCATAAGCCACTTGGTAAATTTTTGGCAAGAAGATTGTTAAAAGAATATTAACTGACTACTAAAACTTGCTTGGTAAGTCATTTTCTTCAGGGCGCATTTTGTAGCTTAAAATACACTTCTCTATACTAACCACTCTTTAATCTGATAAGTCAAACTACCCGATTACTCTTTAGTACATGATTTGTTTGATATTGTCTATTAATCAATCTTAACTTGAAGAATCGTCTTTCTTAGAGACGTTACTCTTCATATTTGTCCTAAGTAAAAATGAAATTATACTACTCTCTATTAACCGTGATAGTAAGTATCACGTTTAACACATTTTCGCAAACCATTACAGCCCCTAATGGGCAAAGTTTGGTTATTAATAACCCCCTCGAAGTAGTAGGTGGGAGTATTAATATTGTGTCCGACAGTGCCTACAAAATAGGAGGGAAGCCTATTTTGAGTGTGGCAGGTATCGCCAATGTTTTGCTTGGCGACGGCGCTGGCTTTAATAACCAAGGCTCAAATAATATCTTCATAGGAAAAACGGCTGGATTTCTGAATGCATCTGGTTTTGCCAATACTTTTATTGGTGAATCGGCGGGGTATTCGAATACGACTGGCAATAACAATATGTTTTTGGGAACCGCCGCAGGGTTGTCTAATACTGTGGGCTATTCTAACACCTTTATTGGTGTTAATGCTGGGCGTCGTTCTTTGGCAAATGGCAATGCCTATATCGGTACGGCAAGTGGTATCAATACTATTACTGGCAGTAATAATACAGGCTTGGGTACTCTTACAGGACAAGATAATGTGTCTGGCGCGCAAAATACCTTCGTTGGATTTAGTGCAGGTAACAAACTTATGTCGGGCGATTACAACACGTTTATTGGAGCGTTGACGGGCGTGGCTTCGAGCGCAAGTAATATTACCAACGCAACGGCTATTGGTGCTAATACCGAGTTAACTATTTCGAACTCGATTGTATTGGGTAATAATGCTAGCGTTGGTATAGGAACCAATGACCCTGTTACGAATGGTGCAAAATTGGTGGTTGTAGGAGCTGGCAACAATGCCAATGTTTTACAACTCCGAAATATTCCGACCCGCAATACTGTTAGTGGCTTGCGACAGCTTTTTGCAGACGAGGCGGGTAATCTTGTTACATTTCAAATGACAACAACTGCTAATAGCTCTCCAGAGCTTAAGCTTACAGCCAATAGCATGAGCAATACCCTTTGGACAAGTAATGAATTAGGATTTCTAAAAAATAATAACAACAAAGGTGTCGTAATAGGAGAGGGGATTAACTCTTTGCCCGAAGGCTATAATTTGTATGTATCTGAGGGAATTTTGACAGAACAAGTAAAGGTAGCTTTGAAAAATACAGAAGATTGGGCTGACCATGTATTTTCAAAAAAACATCAATTAATGCCATTACAAAAGGTAGAAGATTATATCAAAAAACATCAGCATTTACCCAACATTCCTTCGGCAGCAGAAATGGTGATGTCTGGCAATGATTTGCATCAAACAGATACTAAACTTCTTGAAAAAATAGAAGAACTAACCTTGTATGTGATTGAGTTGAAAAAAGAAAATCAACAAATGAAGCAAGAAATTAAATTGTTGAAAAAAAGTCAGCAGCAGAGGCTATCAAAAGCTAAAAAGCGCTAGAAATATTGTAATACTAGGTTTTTTTAGGCGTAAAATCATGAATAAACTTTACTATCTTTTCTTTTTTTCGACTGCTATCTCCTTGAGTGGAATCGCACAAAATACTTCAACACAAGAAGTACAATCCGATTTTATAAAGTCTAGTAAAGCAATTACTGTTCCGACGCATTATCGAGCCTCAAAGGCTATCGTTTTGCAATCAGGATTTAGGGCAAAAGGACAGAATGGCTTTAGTGCCAAAATTCAATATTTTCCATTACGTGAATCTATAACAAATGTTTCGTTGGTGGTTTTGCCGAATCCTGTACAAGATGTATCTGTTGTTTATATCAAGATTCCTCAATCGACCCAAGCATCACTTTTGGTAAGTAATGCTTCTGGCGAGCCGATAGCACAACTCATCCAGCAAGAATATAAAGAGTCTGGCGAATATCGATTGTTGCTAAATACGCAAGATTGGGCTTCAGGAGTATATTTTTTACATCTTCAAACTATGCTAGGCGACACAATTTTTAAAGTAATAAAACCATAAAAAAAAGCCATCTCCAACAATCCGAGATGGCTTTTCCATAAACCCTAAACCAAACTAAATTTATCTAATAATAATCTTAGTTCATTTTTTAAAATCATTTCTTGAGATTTGCGCCTCTATCTTTTACTTCTTCTCTTTGTTGTCCTTATTAGCTTCTTTTTTCTTCACTAATTCTCCGTCTTTCAATTTCTTAGAAACTGTCACATAAGGACCCGAAATGATTTGTTCTCCTTCAGTTAATCCACCTAAAATTTCGATATTATCAAAATCGGAGATACCAGTGGTAACTTCTTTCAATTTAGCATGATTGTCTTTGGTCAAAACAAACACTACTTCTTTGAGTTTTTCTTTTTTAATAACCTTTGGTTCTTCTGAATTATTGCTTTCTTCATCTGATTTTTTCTCTTTATCGGCCGCTTTAGGGTCGCGTGTAGTTACAGCAGCTAAAGGTACAGACAATACACCATTTTTGCGGTCGGTAATAATTTCAACAGAAGCGGTCATCCCTGGTTTTAAAGGATAAGAGCGTTTGCCTTTAATAAGATCAGCATAAGAACTACGAAGCACTCTGATTTTTACCTCAAATTCTGTCACAGCGTCGTTAGATACCGAAGCTGCAGCCGAGGAGGTAGCCAAGCCATTGGCAGAACTTGCTACTTCGTAAACAATACCTTTGAATTTACGACCTGAAGCACTGTATGAATCTACGTCGATGATTACCGTATCATTAAGACTAACACGGGTAATATCATTTTCGTTCACATTTACACGAACTTCCATTTTATTCAAGTTGGCAATACGAAGCAACTCAGTACCAGCCATTTGTGATGTACCTACCACTCTTTCGCCAAGCTCTACGTTCAATTTGGAGATTGTACCGCTTTGAGGTGCATAAATCGTTGTTTTAGTCAAGTTGGTACGAGCTTCTTTCAAAGCAGCTTCCGAGCTTCTGACGTTAAATGCAGCAGCTTGAACGTTGGCTTTAGCCGATTCTAAGTCCTGTTTTGCTACAGCGTATTGAGAGGTAAACTGCTCGTAGTCTGAGTCGGAAATTACTTTATCGTCATGTAACTTTTTGTTACGATCAAAATCAGTTTTTGCTTTTAACAAACGAGCTTCCGATTGAGATTGGATAGCCTTTGACTGTTCTAAAGAAGCCTTTGCTGAATTTACCTGTGCTTCGGCGCGAGCCAATAGTGATTCGTAGTTGTCAGGACGAATTTTTAACAATAATTGACCTGCCACAACCGAGTCGCCTTCACTTACATAAAGACCTACAATTTCGCCAGAAACATCTGGTGAGAGTTTTACTTCGATTTCAGGCTGAACTTTACCCGAAGCAGAAACACGCTCAATAATATCAGCACGTTTTACTTTAGAAAGTTCTACTTCTGTAGCTTCTTCTTTTCCGATCCAACCATTCTTTTTCGCTAAAATCAACCCACCTACCACTACGACTGCGACAACGGCTAAAATGACCCAGATTTTATTGGATTTGTTTTTCATTGTATATAAAGTTTTGAAAGATTGATGTGAAGTTTTTTGAAAAACGATGAAACAGGATAGTTTTTCAAGGTTTTACATTCAATCGAGTGTTTGGTTAAAATGTGAGCGGTTTATTTTGGTAATAGTCTAATATCTTAGTTCTGAAAATAAAGTCATATTTGGCTTGGATTTGGTTTGCTTTTGCTTTGTCCAAATTGGTTTTTTGCAAATTATAACTTACAAAATCAATTGCTCCTGCATTGAAGCGACTTTCGGCAGCACGGAAAGATTCTTCCAAAGCTGTTACCTGCACTGTCAAGGCTTCGTATCTTTTGGCAGCATTTGACATATTGGTGTAGGCCTGTTCGATATTCTGACGCAAAGTCAAGCGTGTTTTTTGTGCCTCCAATTCTGCATTTACTTTTTGCAATTTGGCTTGACTCACACGTGTTTTGTTGGCAAAACGGCCAAAAATTGGGATACTAGCACTTGCTCCGAAGGCGTAATTAAAGGTATTTTCAAGTTGCTTGAAATAACCAACCGTTCCTGCTTCAACCGTTCTTGGCGTATTTACAACCAATGGAAAATCTTGTCCATTAAAGTTGACTGTCCCTAAATTTTGCTGATTGGTGCCATCTACTTTATAGATTTTCTGAGCATTAGACTGGTTGGCGCCCGTCGAAGCCGAAAGGTTGATGGTTGGTAAAAAGCCCGCTCTAGCTATTTCGATACCTTTATCAGCACTTTTTACACGCAAATCGGATGCTTTTACTGTTGGCTGAGTACCTTCGGCAGTTTGATAGATTTGGTCTACTGGCGCTTCGTATGCGGTTGTTGATGGTGTTGGTACCGAAATTCTATCAAGATTGATGCTGTTGGAGATATCCTTATCGTTAAGTAATTGGATTAAAGTAAGTTTTGCTAAATCTAAAGTACTTTGATTGTTGACAACAGTTGTTTCTTCATTAGCAACCTGAGCCTTCAGGTCGAGCAAATTGGTCTGAGGGAGTGAACCCGCACGAACTAATTTTTCAGTACGCTCAATTTGTAGTTTGGTAATAGCGGTCTGGCTTTGTGCAATAGTTAGTTGGTCTTCGGCATTGAGAATATTCAAATAGGCTAAAACCACCTGCATCGAAATATTCTCTTTCATTGCTTGCATATCCAACTGGTTGGCTTTTACCAATAAGTCGTTTTGTGCAATTGTATTCTTAAGGAGATTTCCATTAAAAACCGTAACCCCAGCATTTATCCCCAAACTATTGTAGTTGATATTTCGAGCTACGTAAGTGTTGGTAAATGGGTCAAGGCTTCGACCAAAGTTGAAAAATTCACTTATGGTACCGTTTGCCCCTGGAAGCTGATTATTTTTGGCTTGCTGATAATTCAACACGGCGTTCTGAAGCTGTATTTCTGACTGCTTTACAGAGATATTGTTGCGAAGTGCAATATCTACCGCCTGTTGTAGAGTGATTTTTGGGCCTTTTGAACTAGGAGCCTCTACTGCGGTTTGCGCCTGAGCCTGTGTCCCAGCGATAAGTGCAGCTCCCAATAAAAGTCTGTAAACGCCTGATTTCATATTTCGTTTGATAGTTTTGAGTATTCCCTCTCGATATTGTCCCTAGAGTTTTTTGAATAATCAATACTACGAATGAAAAATCAAGTCATGAAGCGATTTTGGATAAGTGGTTCGTGTGTGAGGATTAGTGGTTTGTTTTCGTATAGACCCAATCTTATTTTTATTCAATTATCTGATAAACCTGTTTGGCTTCACTTCTTGCAAGGGCATTAAAATGCCACCATTCGTACTTAATAGGCATAAATCCAGCTTGTTGCATTACGCTTCTCAACAGACGGCGATTTGCTACCTGTTGTGCAGTAAGTTGCTTAGTTTTGAGGAAGTAATCTTCATGACTTGGATAAGCCAATTTTCCAAAAAAATCAAAAGGCGTCCCCATATCCAAAGGTACCCCTTTGCTGGTGGTAATCGTCAAATCAACGGCACAGCCATAATTATGAATGGATTTTTGGCTAGGGCTTGCCACGTAGGTTTCGCGCTGGTGTGGTGGGTATTGGGAAAGACTATTCCACAAAATTTTTTGAATCGCAAAAGGTCGTCCGCCATCATATACCAACAGACGATAGTGCGGATATCTTTTTTTCAAAATCGCATTAGCTTTTGCCAGCATTTGGGCAGGCTTTTTTTGTAAATAGCAGGCCGTCATACAGCCATATACATCCTTTTTAACAAAATTGTCAGTCGTGGAATACTTGAGCAAAACAGCAATGCTAGGGTCAAGACTTTTGACATTGACCAAGCCTTGTTGTTTCATTTTTTGCTCATAATCACATGGAGAAAACTTTTTTCCCTGACTGAGTGCAATACTCATAGTCAGCAGAAATGACATATAAAAGGTAAGGAGATTCTTCATAAACAATTGAAAAGGAAGCGTAAAAGCGGAGGAGGAAATCCACACAATTTTCACAGATTCACTAAAAGTAAGGCTTGTAAAGGCTTTTGAAAAAACCTTTACTAAATTACAATGTTACTAAAATTTATTTTAATAGCTTTCAATATCTTAATTGCAATCATTTATTAATCATGCAGAGTTAGATTTAATTTATGTGCTTAGGCATTAGGCAAAAGGCACTAGGCAAAGAGTTTTAAAATGTTATTAAGTTAGCACACAAAATAAAGTTTAAGATTGTGCTTATAAGCTTTCAAGTATCGGCTTTCGGCGGTGGGCTATGGGAAAAATGCATGTTCGTGGTCGTTAAAAATATTTTAGCACTCTTTGCCTTGTGCCTGTTGCCTAAAACACAAAACTTAAATATAATTCTGCATGATTACTTAAGTTAGCACACAAAATAAAATTTAATTTTCAGGCAATAGGCTTTAGGCACTAAGCCGTAATCTAGAGAAAATAAGGCGTTTTTATGAAATTATAATAACCTTTTGCTAATGCCTTAGGCTTACATCCCAAAGCCAAGCACTTAAATCTAATTTTGTTCAAATACTCAAGTCTAGATATTTTTACAGAACTATTTTAAAAACCTTATGGTTAATCCTTAGTCAAAGTCTACTATTAACGTATTAGTTATGTTTTCAGGCACTAGGCAACAGGCATAAGGCAAAGAGTAATATCCACAGACATGCTTTTGTCCAAAGCTCACTGCCGAAGGCTGACACCTGAAAGCCGAAAGCTCAATAGTTCAATTTAATTTTATCTTATTCTCCAATTCACAATCGCTCATATCCAAATCATGAAAATACTATTACCCTATCTTAAACGATACCAAACAACGGTGTGGCTAGCGCTATTGCTGGCAATTATTAATCAAGTTTTTTCACTGTTAGACCCGCTGATTTTCAGACACATTATAGACAATGTAGCTACGAAGTTTACGGATAAAAACAGTACTTTTCAGGACTTCGTAGGAGCTATTTTACCATTGCTCGGTGCCTCTGTTGGAGTAGCCTTTGTGTCGAGGGTTGCCAAAAACTTTCAGGACTATTTTATTAATACCATAACTCAAAAAATCGGTGCCGAAATGTACGCCGATGGGATTCGTCACTCGCTCGAATTGCCGTATGAAACCTTTGAAGACCAACGCTCGGGCGAAACATTAGGTAAACTTCAGAAGGTAAGAGTCGATGTAGAAAAGCTGATTTCCTCGGGTATTAATATCTTTTTCCAGAGTTTAGTTGCTTTGGTATTTGTGACGATATATGCCGTTTCGGTGCATTGGTCAATTGTGCCATTGTTTTTAACGATTGGCCCTCTTATCGGTTGGATTAGTTCGTTATTAAGTAAAAAAGTAAAAGTAATCCAAAAATCTATTGTTCAAGAGTCTACCGCTTTGGCAGGCTCTACTACCGAATCATTACGCAATATCGAGCTTGTAAAATCTTTGGGATTGGCGCAACAAGAAATCAATCATCTCAATAGCACAACGCAAAAGATTTTAGGACTAGAACTCAAAAAAGTGCGTTATGTGCGTAGTATGATGTTTATTCAGGGTACAAGTGTTAATTTACTTCGAGTAATTTTGACCTTTGTTATGATGTATTTGATTTATCGTGGAGATATTACACTTGGTCAATTTTTCTCTTTAAATATTTACTCATTCTTTATTTTTGGTCCACTGCAAGAAATGGGGAATGTGATTAATACCTATCGTGAAGCACAAGTTTCTTTACAAAATTATGAGTCTTTATTTGATATCCCTGTTGAAGTAAAACCAGCGTCTCCACAGCCTATTCCAAGCATCAAATCATTGGCATTTGAAAATGTTTCATTCAAGCATCAGTCGGCTTCTAAGAATGCGCTTCGTGAAGTAAGTTTTGAAACTGTAGCAGGACAAACAATTGCTTTTGTTGGCCCGTCGGGTTCGGGAAAAAGTACTTTGGTAAAACTATTAGTCGGGTTATATAAGCCTCAAAATGGCCAAATATTGTACAATGGTCATGATGGGCGCACGATAGATTTTGATCAGTTAAGAGAGAAAATCGGTTTTGTAACTCAGGATACGCAATTATTTTCAGGTACAATTCGTGAAAATTTACTTTTTGTAAATCCTAAAGCTACCGACGAAGAATGTTTGGCAGTATTGAAAAAGGCTGCTTGCGAGCCACTTTTAGCTCGTGCCGATAAAGGTCTCGATACCGTCATTGGTGAAGGTGGTGTAAAAGTATCGGGTGGCGAAAAACAACGTTTGAGTATTGCCAGAGCCTTATTGCGTAATCCACATTTGTTGATTTTTGACGAAGCTACTTCAGCACTTGACTCATTGACAGAAGAAGAAATTTCGGAAACGATTCGTGAAGTATCTGTTCATGGCGAGCATCTCACCATTTTGATTGCCCACCGATTGAGTACAATTATGCACGCAGATAATATCTTTGTACTCGAAAAAGGAAAAATTGTTGAATACGGCTCACATCAAATACTATTGGAGAAAAAAGGACTCTATTATGCGATGTGGCGCCAGCAAGTAGGCGAAAAAGAAAGTATAGAAATTGAATAAAACCATTGGGGTGTCGAAATCGGCACCCTAATTTATTGTACCCAAATACATGTCCAATCACATTACCCGTTATGAAGGTTTGATTGCTTCCCAAACCTTTGATAAAGTTACTAGCAAGCTACAAAAGCAATTTGTACAAAACCTCAAACGGCTGGAAGCACTCAAAGTAGAAGTTGCCGAAGCCAAAGCCTTTGAGCGTGCTGTAGAAGTTCAAGTTGCTAAAGATATTGCCCCTCTGCACCGAAAATATAACCAACGATTGGGAGATATGCTCTTGATTTTGGACTCACATTATGGACGCTTGACTGAAGAGGAAAATTATAAACTAGGCTTCTATATTGCCACAATGGTCAGTCAGTTGTTGGCCTCGGGTCTACAACATTTACAGCCTTTGTACGAGAAATACCAAGAATATCTCATGTCAGATTCTCAAGAAGTAGATATACCATCAGAAGAGGAGGACGATGATGAAGATATTCCTGAAGAATGGAACGAACAAGATAACCGCATTTTTGAGCAAGTTGAAGAAACATTGCCACCGATTACCAACAAAACCGCTCGTTCGATTTATATGGAATTGGTAAAGGAATTTCACCCAGATTTGGAATCAGACGAGGAGGAAAAGCTTCGTAAAACCCAATTGATGCATTTAATTACAGAGGCTTATTCCAAAAACGACCTTTATGAGTTATTGAAGCTTCGAATGACGCTGATTACGGAACAAGAAAAGCCTCAGACTTTTATCGAACCACAACTTAAGCGTTATAACAAGATTTTGATTAAGCAAATTTTGTTTTTGGAAAAAGAACTAAAAGATATTCAAACAGGAGCATATTGGCAGTTTGGAAAAGGGAATTACAAAACGATGGACATCAGTATTATTACCGAAATGAATTCCATTAAAAAAGCAACCAAACAATTAGAGTTTCATAAACAGGTACTCAAGTCCAAAGAATATGTCGTGCAGTTTTTGAGTAATTATTAATACGCTCTAGGCTATAAGCCGTAGGCATTAGGCAAGCACAACAATTTGGCTTTCGGCTTTCAGCAATGGGCTTTCGGCCAAAAAATCTCCCATGAATTCAACTAAGCTTTGGGGCTTAATACCTAAAGCTTGTATATTAATGTTGAATGAGGGCTATTAGTTAGGAAAGATATCCGTTAAGCCCCATGCTGAAAGCTGATATCCCAGTGCTAACATTTCTATTTTTTCGAAACTTTTTCATAAAAGTACGATTCGCCTTTTCCCTCTATATCGTCGTAGGTATATATATCACGGTGTTTGTTACGAAGGGCATATTTTACCAACATAAAATCGCCTATACAACCCATGGTATGAAGAGCTAGCAAGAGAATAATGATAAATTGCCAATCAGGAAAAAGGAGAATTGCTATCACTAATAAAGGAGTGATAACGGCAAATGGCATAATGGCCAACCAAATAAGTTCTTTAAGATTGATGGCAAACTTTTGTGCATAGGCATAGGCCATCATGCCTTTCCAGTTCCAGCCAAAGCCTATTTTAGGAGCACCTAGTATTTTGAATACAGCCCCATGTATTAACTCATGAAGGGGTAAAAGTACCACGAAAAATAAAATTATACCTCCAAACAAAGCACCAGCGCCACCCCATTCACCACGAAGGGCAGCAGGAATAATAGCGACTAGTCCATAGCCCAATATACCACCTAAAACCATGAAGAGCGCCAAAGCCAAATATTTCGACAAGGGTTTAGTCGTATTTTCAGAGGTACCTGCATTCATTTCTCTTGACAAAAACGCCCCCATTTCATCGATATGAAAGGCATCGATTAGTTCAAACTCAGTACTATTAGAAAGTTGTTCGGGGGTTGGTCGAGACTTCATAAAAAATCGTGTTTGAGGTTATAAACTTGGTTAAAAATTTAGTGGATCTAAATTTTTAAAGTGACCATTCATACGAATACGTTCTTTGGTTCGCTCTAGTTCATGCAAAACAGGTAAAACTTTGTCGAGATGTGCCGATATATAGGCCTGTCTTTCAGTTTCAGTAGGCATTTTTAGTAGTTCATATTCTTTCTCAATAGATAAGCCAATTTTGTGAGCGATTTGATAGGAATAAGGCTGCGGTTTTTGAGGATTAAATTTATTTTCCTCATTCAATAAAGTATACAGGTCTGCTATTTGTTCTATCAATTTAGGAAGGACAGGAGGCTTAATTTCAGGGTCTTTCAACGTTTCGACATCTCCACCAGCATATAGTTTTCCTTCTACTGGATTCTGAAAATCTAAGATTCTAAACACTCTTACGCCTTGAGTTTTAATATCCATTCTTCCATCTTCATATACTTTATAGACTGATACTATTTTCACCTCTGTGCCAAAACCTTGCATTTTACCATCTATAAATGCTGGAATTCCAAAACTCGAATCATGCAAAACAGCATCTTTTATCAATTGGCGATAACGAGGTTCAAAAATATGAAGATTAAGGTCTTCCAAGGGAAAAACCACCAAATTGAGCGGAAACAGTGGTAAAAATTTTTGCATGTGATTAGTATCTACTTAAATCCAGTGAGTGGGTATATAAGTTTTTGCCAAAAGCCTTACAAATTTGGCTTTCGGGAAGGGGCATTTGGCAAAAAACTTAACTGTAGTTATTGAAAAATGTTAAAACTATTTGCCAAATACCTTTTGCTTAGCGCACTCAACTTTTTACTTAATATTTACTTTTTCTATGGTAAAACCTACACTAACAATATCTGCTAATGGGTTTTGTCTCATATATTGTTTTACTTGAATTTTATATTTTCCTTTTTTAGGAAAAGTAAAATTCTTGAATGCCAAGATTTTATGGTCATAAACATCCCCTAAACCTTCTCCCAATTTTTTTCCTGTACTTGGGTCAAAGAGCACCAATTCATCTAATTTTTGATGAATGATTTTCCCTTTATCGTCTGATAGATAATGGGTTAAATAAAGGTTATAATAAGGGTATGAACGATTATTGCGAACATTATAAAACACATTATAAGTCGCGGAGGTATCATCGACGTTGAATTCGAACTCAGGAGTATCCTTAATAAACCATTTGGCATCAGTAATGTTGTAATTATCTTTCAAAATTGTATTTGAATCACATCCCAACAACACTGTTGCTACCAAAGCACTTCCGATTACTATTTTCGATTTCAAACTTCTGAGGAACATAAGATTACAGTGGATTAAAAAAAGGAGCTGGAGTTGAAATGTGTCATTTCTCGCCCAAACTCCTTTTTTATATAAATGATGAGTTGACCTTCTTCACCGTGAAAATGGGTACCAATTGTTCAACTATTTTTGGGGAGGTTTATTGTTGTCGTTCTTCCCATTTTTGTGTTGATGCGGAGGGCGATTATTATTTCCCTTCCCATTCTTATTGGCTCCCTGAGGGTTTTGCTGTGGAGGCTTATTGTTGGCCTGTTTGGCTGGTTGTCCTCCTTGCTGCTGGTTTGTGTTGCTCGCTTGTTGGTTTGGATTTCCTTTAGGAGCATTGTTGGCTGGTTGTGGTTGAGCCTTAGCTTGAGGGTTTTTATTTGCTTGATGCTTATGCTGATTATTCCCTTTATGGCCATTGTTATTATTGTTGTTTTGGGGCTGTTGAGGCTTTTTATCAACATTTACAGGCTTATCCTTTTTATCCGACACCTCAAGACGAGTATCCTTTCTTTCATGTTTGTGCTCTTTGCGCTCCACCCTTGAATCTTGGTATCTTTCGTTTTGTTTGGCCTTATTTTGAGGTTTCTTCTTGTTGTTGCTGTATTTCTTATCCATTTTGTCTAAGTCAGCATTCAAACCAGAAATAGGCTTATCCAAATCCAAAGAGGCAGGAGTATTTTCGAGTACATCAAGCGATTGAGGTTGAATTCCCTTTTCATTGAGTTCAACAATCTCTCTCACTTTATCGACCGTCACTGGAATCCAGTTGCTTTCCTCTCCACGATATCCAAACCACATGACACGCTTAAAAATGTCTGTTTTTTGTAAAAGAGCTTCGCCTTTTAAAGTTTGTAGAGGCTTCTCAATCGTTGGGATATCTTTGAGGGCATCCATATAAGTCTCAAGCTCATAGTTGAGACAACATTTCAAACGGCCACATTGTCCTGATAGTTTTACAGGATTCAATGAAAGATTTTGATAACGAGCTGCCGAGGTGGTTACGTTCTTGAAGTCGGTCAGCCACGTCGAGCAACAAAGCTCACGGCCACATACGCCAATACCTCCAACACGAGCAGCTTCTTGGCGCAGAGAAATTTGCTTCATTTCTACTCGGACCTTAAACTCGCTTGCCAAAATTTTGATAAGCTCACGAAAGTCAACACGGTCGTCGGATGAATAATAAAATATCGCTTTGGTATTATCTGATTGAAACTCTACATCAGACAACTTCATGTCCAATTTAAGTTCTTTGATAATCTCGCGGGTACGATACATCGTTGGTAAATCACGAGCAATAGCCTGCTCATGTTTTTCCAAGTCTTTATCATTGGCTTTGCGATAGACTACACGTACATTTTCATCATCTTTAATATTTTTTTTCAACATTTGCAGGCGAACTAATTCGCCCTGTAATGAAACGAAGCCAAGATGATGACCGTTTGGAACATCTACGATAACGGGGTCGCCAGCAAATAGTTCGATTTGACTCACATTTCGAAAATATTCTTTACGACCACCCTTAAATTTTACCTCAATGATATTAAACTTACTAAATGCGGGCACTTCCATATTCGACAACCAGTCAAATACGTTCATTTTATTACACCCGCCTGTACCGCAAGCGCCATTGTTTTTGCAGCCACTTACAGCACCATTGTTATTACGAGTACCACAACTACCTGTGGAACATGATTTGCATCCCATATATCTTCAAAAGTGAACGAGATAATGAGGAAAAGTAAGGTTTGATTTGGGAAGATATTTCCTAAAATCTTTTTTACTATGGCTCAAAACTCAGTGAAACACTGATGTCTTTTGGAACTTGGTCAAAATCAAGAGGCGGCTCAGGAGCACCTATTTCGGGTTTTCTTTTGCTTATCTTGTTTTGTTTAGGTTCATCAAGAAACTCAGCGACTAACTATACCTGAGCACGTCCAAACCAATATCGCGACGATAATACTTACCTTCAAATGAGATAGTACTGGCCGCTTTTTGTGATTTTTGGATAGCTCTTTCTAATGTATTAGACATTCCAGTCAGAGCCATTACTCTACCACCATTCGTCACAACAAGGTTTCCATCAAGTTTTGTACCAGCATGGAAAATTGAGGCATCTTCTACGTTTTCGTAACCTACAATTACATCACCTTTGTTATAGTCACCCGGATAGCCACCTGCTACTACTACGGTAGTTACGGCGTGCTGTTTGCTAACCGAAAATTCGGCCTCACCCAATTCGCCTTTTGCTGTTGCTATCATGAGGGTTAATAAATCTGACTCGATACGTGGTAGAACAACCTCTGTTTCTGGGTCGCCCATACGTGCATTGTATTCAATCACGATAGGTTCTCCTTCGTGATTCATCAAACCGATAAAGATAAAACCGTTGTATTTAATACCTTCTTCTTTCAAGCCTGAAAGCGTAGGTTTAACGATAGTTTCTTCAACGGCATGCATAAATTTTTCGGTCGCAAAAGGTACTGGAGAAACAGCACCCATACCACCAGTATTTAAACCCGTATCAGCTTCGCCGATACGTTTGTAATCTTTTGCTTCAGGAAGAATCTTGTAAGAATCTCCGTCAGTAAGTACAAATACAGAAAGCTCAATACCTGTCAAAAACTCTTCAATTACTACTTTGCTACTAGCATCGCCAAATTTGGCGTCAACAAGCATTTCTGAAAGTGATGTTTGAGCTTCTTCTAATGTTTGGGCAATAATTACACCTTTTCCAGCTGCCAAGCCATCGGCTTTCAATACAATTGGAAGTTTTTGAGTAGCCAAATAAGCTAATCCATCTTCTAAAGTATCTTTTGTGAAAGTTTGAGATTTAGCAGTAGGAATACCATATTTTACCATGAAGTTTTTCGAGAAATCTTTCGAACCTTCGAGCATAGCGCCTTTTGAATCTGGGCCTACCATCAGCACATGTTGTAAATCTTCGCGACTGGCAAAATAATCGCGAACGCCTTTTACAAGAGGTTCTTCTGGGCCTACGATTACAAGTTCGATTTGATTTTCTAGAACTTGCTCTGCGATTTTTTCGAAATCATTGTAGCCAACAGCCAAGTTTGTAGCAATAGCAGCCGTACCAGCATTACCTGGAGCTACGAATAATTTATCGCAAAGAGGGCTTTGAGCGATTTTCCAAGCAAATGCGTGTTCACGTCCGCCCGAGCCTAAAATTAGTATATTCATTGAATTGGTTAATCTAAAATAAACAGCCTTCAATTAAGACTATTTGTTTGAAATTGAATTGAGTACAAAGGGATAACAAAATTAACGCACAAAGAGGCATTTATGAAATCCTAGCACTGCATTTTTAACAAAACCACTCAGAATCTTATTAACTGGAAGATTTGAGAGATGTTCTTCAAGCAATAAATGGTAAACACATTTGGCTTACTTTTTATTTCTTAAAACGATAGTTTGTTTAATAAAATGCAAATACAAGGCTTTCTTAATACCTCTTCGTTATTGTTTTTTTGACAATCTAGTTGGCTAGTTCGCTCAAGAATTTAATTCTCATCAAACGCAACTCTTCCTCTGTAATATCATCAATTCCACATTTTTCTAATGCTACTGCAATATTATCGGTTTCGGCATGCAAGAAATAGTCATAAATTTCGTCTTGCTTGTCGGGCTCAACTACTTGATTGATATAATAATCCAAGTTGAGTTTTGTTCCCGAATAACAGATATGCTCAATTTCTTCGATGAGGTCTTCCATTGCCAATTCTTTCTGTTCGGCAATGATGTCCAAATCTACTTTGCGGTCTACCTGCTGGATAATATGAATTTTGATTTTTGACTTATTAACTGTCGATTTTACGACTACTTCAGTGGCAGTTTCTATTTCGTTGTCCTCTACGTACTTTTTGATTAAGTCAATAAACGGACGACCAAATTTTACCACTTTACCCATACCCACACCGTTGATTTGCGCCATATCCTCTTTGGTAGTAGGATACGTGGTAGCCATTTCTTCGAGTGAAGGGTCTTGGAAAATTACGTAAGGAGGCAAATTTTTGTCTTTCGCAATTTTCTTTCTAAGGTTTTTCAGTAATTCGAACAACGCAGCATCATACGAACCGCCACCGCCAGCTAGTGATTCTTTTTCATCTTCTTCCTCAATATGCTCGTTTTCGTAGTCATGATCTTTCGAAAGCGTTAATGGGAAAGAATCCTTCAAGAAAGCATGACCTTTTTCAGATACTTTTAAGATACCATAGTTTTCAATATCTTTTTCTAAGTATCCCAATACGGTGATTTGACGAATAACCGACAGCCATTGTTCTACAGGCTCTTGCTGGTGCGTTTTTTTCTTATTTGTCTTTGGTGCTTTTTTTGCTTTGGGTTTCGGAATCGGATTTCCATCCTCATCTTCCTCGTCTGAGTATTCTACTTCTTCGTCCTCTTCATCTTCTTCATCCTCATCGTCGTCGGCTTGAAGTTTGAAATAGTTTTTCCCTTTTCCAAAGATGTCTAATTTATGATGCTCATAACTTGTTACATATTGGTTTTTGTGACCAAGCAATACATCTGCCAAGTGTTGTGCATCGAAACGCTCACCTGTCATGAGGGCTGCTTGTAAGGCCAAAACAACCTCTTGTTCGACTTTGAACTTTGGTGTTGGTTTTTTACAGTTGTCACAATAGCCACAATCTTTCTCTACATGCTCACCAAAATAGTGTAGCAACTGTCGACGACGGCAGATACCCAAAGTAGAGTAAGATACCATCTCGTTCAAAAGCATACGAGCATTATCGCGCTCGTTGATAGTTTTGTCTTTGTTAAACTTATCCAGCTTGTTGATGTCCTCTTTGGCATAGAACATGATACAAATACCCTCCAAACCATCGCGACCCGCACGACCTGTTTCTTGGTAGTATCCCTCCAATGATTTTGGCGCATCGTAGTGGATAACAAAACGAACGTCTGGCTTGTCGATACCCATACCAAAGGCAATCGTAGCGACCATTACTTCAGCTTCCTCATTCAAGAAGGCTTCTTGGTTGGCCATACGAATATCGCTATCTAATCCTGCATGATACGGAAGCGCCTTGATGCCGTTTACATTCAGTACCTCGGCTACTTCTTCTACTTTTTTGCGGCTCAGACAGTAGATAATACCTGCCTTTCCATGATTAGCTTTGATAAACTTGATAATTTGTTTATCAATATCATCACGCTTAGCACGGATTTCGTAATACAAATTTTTGCGGTTGAAAGACGACTTAAACAAAGTGGCATCATCCATATTCAGGTTTTTCTGAATATCCTGTTGCACCTTTGGTGTAGCAGTTGCAGTGAGCGCAATAATTGGCAAAGTATTGTCAAGACTTTCGACAATACTGCGAATTCGGCGATATTCTGGTCTGAAATCGTGTCCCCATTCAGAGATACAGTGCGCTTCGTCGATGGCAACAAAAGAGATTTTTGCTTGCTTCAAGAAAGCAAGATTATCTTCTTTGGTCAAAGATTCAGGAGCAATGTATAACAATTTCACCAGACCACTGATTACGTCGTTTTTCACTTTCGTCATCTCAGCCTTATTGAGCGACGAGTTCAAAAACTGTGCATTGATACCAAAAGCGTTCATTTGATCCACTTGGTTTTTCATCAATGCAATCAATGGAGAAATAACAATAGCAGTACCCTCAGTGGCTATGGCTGGTAATTGATAACACAATGACTTGCCTGCCCCTGTTGGCATGATTACGAAAGTATTTTTTCCTGCTAAAGTATTCTTAATGATATCTTCCTGCTCGCCACGGAACTGGCTGTAACCGAAGGTTTCCTTGAGTTTTTCCTTCAACAAGTCGGTGGTCTCTTGACTAACACTCATTGTCTTCAAACTTATTTGAGGTTATGAATAAAATTGATATTTGGTGGTTGTGAGACTGTACTTATATAATAGTTTATCTTTGCACTAAAATTAATACAAAACCAGTCATTAAAAACCGTTTCTAAAATTGAAATTAGTAAAAAATATTCAATCAACAGCAAAAAAAGTTTTGCAGGAAGAAGCCGAAGCGATACAAAAAATTATTGATAAAATTGATTCAGATTTTGAATCATGTGTAAATCACTTACTTAACAGTCGCGGTCGCTTTGTGATTACAGGTATTGGTAAATCTGCAATCATTGCTCAAAAAATCGTTGCAACGCTTAATTCGACAGGTACGCCAGCTTTATTTATGCATGCTGCTGACGCTATTCATGGCGACCTTGGTATGATTCAGGAGGGAGATTCCGTAATGTGTATTTCCAAATCGGGTGATACGCCCGAAATCAAGGTGCTTGTGCCGCTAATTAAGCGTACAGGGGTGAAACTCATCGCGATGGTTTCAAATCCTCAGTCATATTTAGGAAAAAATGCTGATTTTATTTTGCATGCTTTAGCCGAACGTGAGGCCGATTTGCTCAACCTAGCACCTACTACTAGTACAACGGTAGCACTTGCGCTAGGGGACGCCTTGGCGGTATGCCTATTAGAATGTCGTGGTTTTAGTAGTACCGACTTTGCAAAATACCACCCTGGTGGTGCTTTAGGTAAAAAATTATACTTGAAAGTAAGTGATATTTATCCAAATCATGACTTGCCGATTGTGCAATTCAATACGTCTATCAAAGATGCTATTGTCGAAATCAGCTCAAAACGATTGGGGGCAACTGCCGTTGTCAATGCAGACGGTACTTTGGCGGGTATTATTACCGATGGTGACGTTCGTAGAATGTTGAATAAACATGAGGTTTTGACAGGTTTGGAAGCGAAGGATATTATGACTGCCAACCCCAAAACCATCGAACCTGATGCTTACGCTACCGAAGCGCTTCAAGTTATGCAGGCGAAAAATATCACTTCTTTAGTCGTACTAGAAAATCAAAAACCTATCGGTTTTGTGCACTTGCATGATTTGTTGAAGGAGGGGCTGGTTTAATTCTGTTAGGGGTCAGGCAACAGGCACTAGGCAAAGAGTGGATGTAAAAGATTTCTTGTTATCTTTTTCGAGATAAATCTGAGTCATTCCAAACTTTGAAATTAGACTTATCATCAAATCATTCATCAAAAACATGTGTCATCCCAAATTGTAAGATTGGGATTATCCTCGATAATTTTCATAAAAAAGGGGTCGGAATATATTTCCCGACCCCTTTTTTGAGGCTATCATGCTAGATTTGCTTGGTTTGAGACGCAAGCATTGAGACGCAAGCATTGCGTCTCTACTGACCATCACCAAATAAGATTTATCATAATATAGCGTTCATTTATTTTAAAAACTCAGCACTCTACACTCTAAACTCCACACTTACAACTATCTCATTCTATCTGCTGAGCGCACTAGCATTTCGTCGCGGCGAATTAGACGATTGGCAATCATATTCGCTAGTAGAGCAACTACGCCAGCATAAAAACCTAAAGCATAATTACCTTGGTTTTCTGGTTCGAAAAGTGGGATACCTCCTTTGAAAACATTGAAAAAACTAGCGCCTAATACACCCGCCAAAATAGCCGAGTTTAAAGCGCCTAGTGACATTTGTAAGACTCTTTTCTTGTACTGAGATATAGAAAATGCTGCAATAAGCGCTGCTAATCCAGCCAAAATTGCAATATAAATCGTGCTTGAGCTTACGGTGGTCGCGCCTTGTGTATGCTCCAAAGCTTTGGCTGTCAATACGACTTTCTGATTGAGTGCAGCACTACTTTTTTCCCAAATTGGGCTACTAATTACAACTCCCATGGCAATTACTACTAATGCCAATAAAAGACTTTGTGTACGTTGAATCATTTTGTTATAGCTAAATCTTGTTTTTCAAAAACCTAAAGGTTTTGTTTTGATTGGGCAAAGTTCCGAAACTTTAACTAAGTAAACAAGTAGGTATTTCAAAGTTCCTTTGCCATGATTTTGGCCGAAGATAAGGCCAGAGGAATTCCTCCGCCTGGGTGCACGCTTCCTCCGACAAAATATAATTCTTTGATAGTTTTTGAAAAATTGGCATGCCTCAAAAACGCCGCATATTTATTGTTTGACGAGTTTCCATACAAGGCTCCTTGTGCCGAAGATGTTTTTAGTTCAATACTTCTTGGGTCAAGAATAGCCTCCGTTTCAATAAGAGATGCTAGGTTACAAGATAAAACTCTAGATACTTTATCGATGACTTGCTGGCGCAGGTCTTGAATCAATTTATCCCAATCTTGTCCTTCGTTGGCTGGTGCATTGATAAGTACAAACCAGTTTTCGCAACCCTCTGGTGCGTCGTCTGGCTTATGTTTGGAACTAATATTGATATAAACTGTTGGGTCCTTGAAAATCTTTTTATCCTCAAACATCACTCGAAACTCCTCCCTGTAATCATCGCTAAATAGAATGTTATGAAGCCCTAATTCGGGAAAAGCCTTTTTTACTCCCCAATAAAAAATTACACCTGAGCTAGATTTGGGTTGATTTAACAGTTTATCAGGATGAGGCAATTGTGGTAATAATTTGCGATAGGTATGGGTAACATCCATATTAGAAACCACCTTATCGAAGAAGAGCTCTTGCTCTTCTCTCTCTTGAGATACAACACGAATCCCTTTTATTTGCTGATTTTGGGTAAGAATTTCTTTTACTCGATGTTGAAAATGGAATTTAACTCCAATTGATTTTGCCAAATCGACAAGTACATTGGTAATATCGACCATTCCTTTTTTTGGAAAAAAAGCACCCACATTATATTCCAAATGGGGAATAATATTCAATGTTGCAGGAGTTTGATAGGGATCTGAACCATTGTAGGTTGCATATCTATTGAAAAGTTGTACCAATTTGGGATGTTGAAAATACTTTTCGTTGGCATGATTCATCGTTCCAAAAATGCCAAGTTTAGGAAGATTGAGGTATCCTCGTAGGGCTTTTTTTGAAGTCCATGTGGATAACTTGTGTAAAGAATCTTGCAGGAACAACCCGTCCAAGACTTCATATTTGAATGCACTATCTTTTAAAAACTCTTCTACTTTCGCTGCCGAAATACCCAGAACCTTTTCCACTTCTTGTGCAAATTTGGGAGGTTCAGCGTATGCATTTAGTCGAGTTCCGTCTTCCCAGAAATAATGACAAATCGTAGATAGTCGCTCATATTCAAAAAAATCAGACGCTTTTTTCCCTACTAACTGGAATAGTTCTTCTACCAAATGTGGCAAGGTAAATAGCGATGGCCCTGCATCAAATCGGTAGCCATTTTGCTCAAAACTACTAAGTTTTCCACCTGCATATTCGTTTGCTTCAAACACTTCTACGGCATATCCTTTGTGTGCCAATCGAATAGCCGAAGCAATTCCTGCTATACCTGCTCCTATAATTGCGACTTTTTTCATTCTTTTTTTGTTAGGATTTTCTCTTCAAATATCACCTTTTCCTCACTAATGAAACTATTGATAAGTAGGAATGTTTGAGGTTTATACGTCCTTGTTCTTTTTTCTTAAATATGATTTTTTTCCATAAAAAATAAAAAGACAATACCTCGGACCCTACAAATACTTGCGAGAAGGCTCTTCTTTCTTGGCATTTTTTTACAAATCCTAAAGAAAGTTACAGATTCTACTCAAATAGATTTTAAATTCTTTTGGGTGACACCCTACAAATTCTGTAATTTTGCGAATTATTTAGCTCGGACAGGTATGTCCATATTTTTTCATAAATAAGAGATTACATAGACGGACAATACCGTCCGTATCAAAAACTTATGTTAAGAACTCATAACAACGGCGAACTTCGTATCGCTAACGTAAATGAAATCGTAACGCTTTGTGGATGGGTACAACGTACTCGCGACAAAGGTGGTATGATTTGGATTGACCTCCGTGACCGCTATGGTATTACCCAATTGATGTTGGAAGAGGGTAAAACGCCAAAAGAAGCTATCGAAACTGCTCGTTCGCTTGGACGTGAATTTGTGATTTCGGTGACAGGAACTGTAGTTGAGCGTCTTTCAAAAAATGATAAATTACCTACTGGAGATATTGAAGTGAAGGTAACAGAGTTAAGCATTTTGAACCCTGCCAAACTTCCTCCATTCTTAATTGAAGATGAAACAGATGGTGGCGATGATATTCGTATGAAATATCGTTACCTAGATTTACGTCGTAATCCTGTTCGCCAGAACTTGATTTTGCGTCATAAAATGGCTCAAGAAGTACGCTCGTACCTCGACAAGCAAGGATTTATCGAAGTAGAAACACCTGTTTTGATTAAATCTACGCCAGAAGGTGCGCGTGACTTTGTAGTTCCTTCACGTATGAACCCAGGTGAGTTTTATGCTTTGCCTCAGTCGCCACAAACATTTAAGCAGCTTTTGATGGTTTCGGGTTTTGACCGTTACTTCCAAATCGTAAAATGTTTCCGTGACGAAGACTTACGTGCAGACCGTCAGCCTGAGTTTACTCAAATCGACTGCGAAATGTCATTTATCGAGCAAGAAGATATTCTTCAAATGTTCGAAGGTTTGATTCGTCAATTATTCCAAAACTTGAAAGGGCTTGAAATCAACGAAATTCCTCGTATGACGTATGCTCATGCCATGAAATATTATGGTTCTGACAAACCAGATATTCGTTTTGGTATGGAGTTTTATGAGTTGAAAAGCGAAGAAGTTGATTTAACTTCTGATAAAAACTTCCCAGTATTCGATGCTGCATCAGTAGTGGTTGGTATCAATGCAAAAGGTTGCGCCGAATACACTCGTAAGCAAGTAGACGAATTAACGGATTTTGTAAAACGTCCTCAAATCGGCGCTAAAGGCTTGATTTATGTACGTTACAATGCTGACGGTTCAATCAAATCTTCGGTAGATAAATTCTATTCGGAAGAGGATTTGAAAAAATGGATTGAAGCAGCCAATGCACAACCAGGCGATTTATTGTTGATTTTGTGTGGCGATGGCGACAAACCAAGAAAGCAATTAAACGAATTGCGTTTGGAAATGGGTAACCGTTTGGGCTTGCGTAATCCTAACGAATACTCGGTACACTGGGTTGTTGACTTCCCATTGTTGGAGCATAGCGAAGAGGAAAATCGTTGGTTTGCCATGCACCACCCATTCACGTCTCCTAAGCCAGAAGATATCGAATTCTTGAAATCAGGTGATTTAGGTAAAATTCGTGCCAATGCTTACGATATGGTTATCAACGGTGTCGAAGTTGGTGGTGGTTCTATTCGTATTTTCCAAAAAGACCTTCAAGCTAAAATGTTTGAAACACTTGGATTCTCTGACGAGGAAGCAAAACACCAGTTTGGTTTCTTGATGGATGCCTTCGAATACGGCGCTCCTCCTCACGGTGGTTTGGCCTTTGGTTTCGACCGTCTTTGCTCATTATTTGGTGGTTCTGACTCAATTCGTGACTTTATTGCTTTCCCGAAAAACAACTCAGGACGCGATGTAATGATTGACTCACCATCTACGATTGATGCAAAACAATTGGATGAGTTAAAAATCAAAACTATCGTTTAGGGTTTGATTGATTATTGAAATTTCACTTGTCGAGACGTAAACTTTATGTCTAAAGCCAAGTCCAACATAAAATCCATCAAAAAAGCGGTCAGAAAAATATTTTCTGACCGCTTTTTTGATGCTATCATGCTAGATTTCACTTGGTTTGAGACGCAATCATTGCGTCTCTACGAGTGAAATATAACATACCTTACTCAGGCAAAATATGATTACGTAATAATCGAGCCTGTTTGAAATACAGGAAATATTGGCTATCGGCATTTTTTACCACTTTAAATTCGATATCGGTACTGTAAAGCTGCTTATCGCCCGATTCTTTCTGACGATTCATTAGGGCTTGGTGTACTTTGATGGCATTGATTCTCAAGACTTTTAGCAATGCAGCAACTTGTTCATTTCCGATAAATACCTTACCGAGATTTGAATGACTTTTTACTGAACTAACTACACCATTTTGTCCTACAAGGAAAGCCTCTGGTTTATCATTTTTCTTCGGATTTGCTACTTCATTTTCGCCTGGTTGGGTATTGACTAACACATCCACATTTCCACTATTTTCGTGTGGTGTAACCAAAATTACACCATTGGCATATTCATCCACGAAGGCTGGACTGACCAAAATTGCCATTGCTACTTTTTTGTGGTCTATCCCAAAATATTCTCGTTCCTCAAATGCTTCATCATTCCACAAGGAAGCATAAACTTTGGTGATTTTTTCGGCTAAAACTTTATCGTTATCTGCTACATTAAACCCTTTGGAAGTATATAATCCAGCGCCATTGAATTGGGGTAAATCTTCACAATTGGTAGAACTACGAAGCTTTACTTTTTTTCCTGCAAAATACTTATTCAATACCCCGCGCAGAGATTCGAGCATGGCAGCACTTGGTGTACTTTTGCTAATTACACTTCTAATCCGAGCTAGCGCTTTTTGTTTTTCAGCCTTATTTAAAGTACTTTTTTTACTAAGAAAAAAATTGATTTCTTTATCGGCTCCTTGCGATAACAAATCCATATAGGGTTTAAAACCAACGGCATAAGCAGGTAAAACATATTCCTCTCCCAAAAGCTCATGAATTAGTGCATAATTATTGGCTTTGGCACCAATGAGGTTAACTTTTTGATATTGCTTGAAATTTTTATTCAAAGGAACAGTCGATTCGAAAGTTAGCTCGGGGTTAGGAATATCGACTTTTTGAGGTTGATTTTTTTGCCAAAACTTAAATGCATAATCTGCACTGACAGTTTTGATAATCAATTTCTGAAACTTCGGATTTATTTCAACCATTTCGCCTAGTTTGGCCTTTAACTCTGGCCAAGCCGAAAGATTTGTCAATGAAATATTGAGTGTTTTACGATTTTTGGCTAAAAGGTTTACATGCGAAAGAGGTGTTTGTGGTTCGAGCGTAATAATACCAGCTAATGGCGGTATTCTCTCAGGAATATGCTCAAAAATAGCAATATCTTTGGAACTCAATTCGCTAAGATTTTTCTCATTTTTAACATATACCAATCGGCCTACTGCTACTACTTCATTAAGAACCTCTACCTTGAAGCCATTAAAATGCTTAATGAGACTCATAGTTGTTACCGATTGTAATTGATGTTTGAGAAGGCGCGAGGCAAGTGTCTTATGGCTCAAAATATGTTTTTCTTGTGTATTTAAGACAATTAATGGTTTTCCCTTAAACTGGTTATACGTTGATGATATCAGTTGGGTCAACTTCTGTATTGCGCTTGTCATCGAGGCTGGACTGTCATCATACGAATAATCTTCTACCCGTAGGGCATAGGTGTATTTTTTACCTGATACCGTGTAGGGTTTGGCACTGAGGTCATATACAAAAAATGGAAGATATTGGCGTGTTTTTGAGGCAGAAGTCAATGATTTGAACTGCTTAAATGTAATGGCTCTTCCCAACTTTTTATTCACAAATTCGGCATGACCACGTGTTTCTTTGGGGTCATAAATGTACACTTTGGCAGTATGGTTCCAGTCTACCGCAACGCCCGTCCAAGCAGGTAATGCGCCATAAGCTAAAAACTTATATTTACTGATATCTTGAGCAGATGTGTCGTAAAGACAGAGTCCCCCAATGAGGGCAAGAAGATAAGATAATAACTTAGACATAATCTTCAAATTTGATTTAATGATTGGGATCGAGTACTGATTTTAAGAAGTAATTTTTATGAGGCTAGTACTTTTGCTTATGAATATATGCTAAGAAATTGAGTGAACGCTCAATTATTAAAAGTTTTAATCAAAAAATTATTTAATGGTTATTAAAGTAAAAAAGGTCTTTGTGAAAAACATAAAGTTTCTCATAAAGACCTTTTTATTTATTCTTAAGTATTAAGTAGGAAAACGTTAGTAGTTAATAGTATATTGGTTATCTGAAGACAATCATCATCAAAAGATTCTAGTCAAATTTTGCCTCAGATATACTATTAATTTAATCTTTCCTTTTACTTCATGCAAAATAACGTTGCATTAATACGCTTTAGGCAGTAAGCTGTAAGCATTAGGCAAAAAAGTTTTTATTACTTCATGAG